>JAAGZR010000230.1 GCA_024206155.1 Aliivibrio sp. | reverse complement strand
CTGGTTCCCAAAATCCTTGTTCGACTTCCTTTCTAAGCCTTTCTAGTTCTAGTTTTTGACCTTTCATCCACACATCAATAAATAGTTCATCTGTAAGACAGATCCACTTCTCTCTACTTTCTAAATTGACACTTCTAAATACTGCCAGATATTCTTCATTTGTCATAGTAATTCCTCTAGTTAACTAAAAATGAGGGCTACTAACCCTCACTACTGTTATTCGCCAGTGCTACCAAAGCCACCTTCACGATCTTCTTCTACATCATCAGATGTAAAGTTCATATATTGTAGCAGAACTAACTGTGCAATACGATCACCTGGACCGAACATGAAACTTTGTTCATCTGTATTGTGTAAAACTACACCAATATCACCTTTGTAATCTGAATCAATTACTCCAGCCATTGTATCAATACCATATTTCACAGCTAGGCTGCTACGTGGCTTGATAAGTCCAACTAAACCTTCATACATATCCCAGCCAATACCTGTTTTCACAAGTAGTCGCTGACCTGGGAGAATTTCACCTCCATGTAATGCATGTAAATCATAACCAGCACTACCTTTAGTAGCTCGGGTTGGTAAGATTGCTTCATCTACAAGTTTCTTGAAACCTGCTTTAAACATTGGTACTACTTTTTCATCGCTCATTAACTACACTCCTTCTGTCCAGTTTCTTGATTAATGTAACATGCCTGAGCTTCTTCTTCTTGAACTTCAGGTTCATCTACATCTACTTCTTCCATGATGCCAAATCGCTTGCCACCAATATTAAATGTTGTACAGCCTTTACAACCTAACTCCCAAGCTGTCATGTAAATCGCTTTGAAATCTTCCCATTCCATATCAGGATTTACATTAATAGTTTTACTAACTGAGCTGTCAACATACTTAGTTGCAAGTGCTAACACAGATAAGTGTTCTTTTGCAGTACATTCACCTGCTGGCTTACCTCGAACATCCCAAGTACGGAATGCATAGTCACGAACATCCTCTTTGATTGGACCATCTTCAGTTTGAATAGTACGAATAAGTCCTAAGCTGAATATTGGTTCAATCCCACCACTGATGTTATCAGCAGTAAAGGATATTGTACCTGTAGGTGCCATTGAAAGTAAGTGAGAATTGCGAATTCCGTGAGATCGGATTCCTTCAATAATTTCTTCTGGCAGAGTTTGAATGAATTCGGCATCTAAATACTCCTCAGTATATAGTGGGAAAGCACCTTTCTCTTTAGCTAGAGCTACAGATGCTCGGTAAGTTTCATTACGAATTAACTTGAAAATATCTTCAGCTGTTGCTAAGAATTTCTCAGATCCATAAGGGAAACCTAATGCTTCAATAGCGTTTGCTAGGCCAGTAACACCTAAACCCATTCGACGCTTGTTAGCACTTTCCAAAGCTTGAGCTTCTAGTGGGAAGATTGTATTGTCATGAATATTATCCATAGCTCGTACAACTACTGGAATATCTTGTAGTAATTGTGCAAAGTTAAAGCTACGTGTACCTGCATCATCAAAGTCGATGTACTTAGTTAAGTTCCAAGAACCTAATAAGCATGCACCGTGTGGTGGTAATGGTTGTTCCCCACATGGATTTGTTGCTGCAATAGTTTCACAATAATACAAGTTGTTGCCATCATTGATTCGATCAATAAATAGTACACCAGGCTCAGCCCAGTCCCAAGTACTACGCATGATCATTTCCCATAGCGCACAAGCATCTACTGTCTTATGAACAGTGCCTTCAAACACCAAATCGAATGATGTTTTGTTCTTAACAGCTCGCATAAACTCATCAGTAACACCAATTGAGATGTTGAAAGCTGTGAGTTCAGTTTTATTCTGCTTGGCTAGGATAAATTCCTCAATATCTGGGTGATCTACACGAAGTACACCCATTTGTGCACCTCGACGATGTCCAGCAGAGCTTACAGTTTTACAAGTACTATCATAAATCTTCATGAAACTAATCGGACCACTAGAATTTGAACCTAGTGACTTGATTAGTGTACCTCGTGGGCGAATAGGTGAGAAATCATAACCAATCCCTCCACCTTTTCGCATAGTTTGTCCAGCTTCTTTGACTCGATCCATGATACTGTCAAAGCTATCTTCAATAGTTTCTGATACAAAACAGTTAAATGCAGTAGTCATTGTTGGACTACCAATAGCTAACTGAGTCCGGCCTCCACCCATAAACGATTGATTTAACAGGATTTCTTTCAACTTATGGAAGTGTTCCGTATCATCAGCAAGAGTTTGTGCAAAGCGAACTTGTGCTTCGTAGAAACTTTCTCCTTCAGTACGATACTTAAGTGCGTGAATATCCTGTGCTACTTTTGTTTTAGGGCCGTATACTTTTTCCATTATTACTCCTAATGTCTAATGGTTATTTTGTTGTAAGTTCTTTCCATGAAATTGGGAACAATGGCTGGATGATATCGCCAACCATTTCCGCTAATAATTGAATTTCATATTGTGCATGCGGGTCAGTTCTTTGATTAAAGAACCTAGCAAATGCAGCTATTGATCCTGTCCAATACCAGTTTACAATACAACCTTGCGGTAAATAGAACCTCGCTTGCTCTTCACAAACTCCACGATCTAATGCATCTTCATACATTTCTATGCAGTTGTTCATGTGTTCATAATAAAATGTATCTTCTACAAAGTCTTCAAAAGCTTCAAACTCTGCTCCAGAACCTTGCTTCTTATTATCAACACTGTACCTCCAATTCTGAGGCACATAGTAAGTAGGTTTTGAACTAATATATCGTCGTGATTCTTCATTCTCTACAAATCCAGACTTATGCTTGAAGCATTGAGTACGAATAGGTAAAGGTGCTGACATTCTTAGTGTCAATGAAGTGTGTGCGAAAGGTGTCCAGTGGTTATGCTTAGCTAAGTACTTGATTAACTTAGCATCTTGTTCCTCTGTTCTTTCTTCATCGTTAGCGTTCGCAAAGGAAACTCGGGCAGCAGCAACTACTGACCGATCTGTTCCCATGTGATCAATGTACTCAACATTCACAGAGGTCTTCTCCATATTGGAGTTCGATTGCAAGGTTAGCATAGTGGATGACTTTTAGCAAGTCTTCTTTTCCACCCTTATCCTTGTGTCGAGTAGCGTACTTTACCATATTACCTTGTAAGAAGTCTAGGTTATTTTCAATAATATATTCAATTGGCTGAATACTTAGATCTTTATAGTGACTTCCACCTTCTTGCATATCTAGTGCTGAAGGTTCAGTTGGATCTAGGTTATGTATTTTATCAGTTTCAAGTGTCATAATTACTTCCCAATATTCAGCAGACATTGTACGAACTTCAAATTCGTCATAGTAATTTTGAACATAGTCTGCACCATCTTCATAGGATTCTGCTACTGCAAACCTATCATTATCTAGTTTGAATATATCTTCATCAATACATTCAAT
>JAAGZR010000018.1 GCA_024206155.1 Aliivibrio sp. | reverse complement strand
GTCTTTATAACCGTTACATACGATAACTGAACTCGCCTTTTGAGCTAATGCTAGTACGGCTAATAGTTCAGGCTTACTGCCGGCCTCTAGTCCTAATTGCTTTTGCTCTAATTGCGCCTGACTTGCTAGAATTTCATCAACTACTTCTTTTTGTTGGTTTACTTTAATAGGGTAAACAAGGAGATAATGGTTTTCATATTGGTATTCATCAATCGCTTGGTTAAATGCATTACAAATATTATGTACGCGCTGATGAACGATTTGGGGGAAACGAACCAAAGCAGGCAATCCAATATTTCGCTGCTCTAATTGATCCACAATATGACTTAATGGGACTTGATGATCTGATTCACTACGTGGTGATACATACACTTCACCATTATCATCAATACCGTAAAAACCTTGGCTCCAATGCTTTACATTATACTCAGCACGGATACGATCCAAATTAACCGAATGTTCCAAATCTCGACCTCACATAAATAGGGCCATCAAAAGAAAATACTTCGTTGGAATATCGAAGCATAACCTAGGGCGTGTTATCCCTAACAATCCTTGTAATCTAACAAGTTGTCGACGGCATTAACTAACATTATCTAAACGTAGTCCAATAATGAATATTTATCGTAAGAATCGAAAATATTTGTCGTTATCTTAGTTCAAAATTGAGAGGTTAAACTGTAACGCTTTTTGTCATTATCCTTGTTTATCTGATACGAAACAGTAGAATCTCATTCAACATTTGCTGTAATTAATATGTCCTTATGCCAAAACTGAATCTGCATCGCCGTGACTATGTATCAATCTTAGGAGGCGATATCTCTGCAGACAAATTAGAGCAATCGCTCAACCCTCATTTTGAAAGGCCAACCAATAGAATCACCCCTAGCCCTTATCTAACAGAAAAAAACCTAACTCGTCGTTGGGATAAACTAGCAAAGCCTGAGCTGCAATCAGAATTACTCGACCCGCACACCCAGGCCCAAAGCCATGTGTATGAGAAAAACATCGAGCATTTTATTGGTACGGTGAAATTACCCGTTGGTCTTGCAGGTCCATTACGTGTGAATGGCTTATTTGCCAATAATGATTACTTGGTGCCTCTTGCCACCACAGAAGCCGCCTTAGTTGCCTCTTATAACCGCGGAGCACAGCTATTGACGGCAAGTGGCGGCGCAAGTGCCATGCTGTTAAACGAAGGAGTAACACGAACGCCTGCATTTGCTTTTTTTGGTTTAGCCGAAGCGGGACAATTTGTTGCTTGGGCTGTTACTCAATACGACACGTTCAAGCAACTGGCAGAGTCCACCACATCACATGGGAAACTCAGCGACATTAATATCAGTATTGAAGGCAATCACGTTTATTTGGTCTTTGAGTTTTTAACTGGTGATGCTTCAGGACAAAACATGGTCACTATTGCTACCAATGCCGTTTTTAACTATATCATGGAAAACTCCCCGATCACGCCC
>JAAGZR010000229.1 GCA_024206155.1 Aliivibrio sp. | reverse complement strand
CTCAAAATTCACACCATTCTCAAGTCAAACAGACTCCTACGCGCTTCCAGAAAGGTTTACGTTTCCTTATTATTATGCTCCGCATCCACTGGCATCATTAGCTATGACGGAACTACAAGATTTTCTCAGTAATCAACAAACATGGCATCATGACTTTACTAAGCAAGGTAAGATGTTTGCTGTTCTTGTGGTAAAAAATCAGCAAGGAGAACTGGGTTACCTGTCTTCTTTTGCTGGCACAATTACAGATTCAGAAAATAGTCTAAGGCAGGCTCCTGATTTTTTTGTCGATGCCATTTTTGATAAACAAGCACACCATAAACTATTTTCACATCAAGAAAGTGAAATTGAATCACTTAAATCGCGTATTTTTCAATTAGAGAGTTTACCCTCGTTTATCGGATTAACAGAAAAATTATCGGTAAATACGGTACAGTCAGAGAAAGAGATCTCTGCGTTTCAACAATCAATAGCAGTGGCAAAAAAAGAACGAAAGCAGCGACGTGCTAAAGCAGAATCTTTGGCTGAACCATCATCTACTGAAGAGCTAGTCGCATTAATTGCTGAACTTGGTAACCAAAGTAGTCGTGAAAAGAGAGATTTAAAGCAATTAAAACAGCAATGGCAACAAACTATTGCTGACTTGACCCAACAACACAATGAATACACTCACGGCATTGATTTACATAAAAATCAGCTCAATAAATTATTGCAAAAAATAGATATTGATACGCTAAATGCAACTCAGTTTATTAATCAATCTGGCGAATTTAAGAGCTTATTTGAACTATTTAAACAAAGTTATCCTGAACAGGCGCAAACCCCAATCCCTTATTCTAGCGAACAGAATTTACCAAAACTGCTACAAACGGCTTTTCGTTTCGGCTATACACCAATTGCACTCGGTGAATTTTGGTGGGGTTCTTCGCCTTATGAACAAGTTCGCCAGCATAAAAACCTTTATCCTGTGTGCCAAAGTAAATGCTTTGAGATCCTTGAACATATGCTTACTGGAATTAACCTTGATGAAAGTCCATTAGAACAGACACCGTCTTATGGCAAAGAGTTAGACATCGTTTATGAAGATGATGTAATGGTTGTAGTGAATAAACCCGCTGAGTTTTTATCGGTATCTGGAAAATTTATTGCTGATTCTGTTCATGCTCGCATTCAGGCACGCTATCCTAGTGCTACTGGCCCATTAATTGTTCACCGGTTGGATATGTCGACATCTGGTTTATTAGTGCTAACACTTACGCCAGAGACGAATAAACAAGTACAGAAACAGTTTATTGAACGAACAGTAGAGAAGCGTTACACCGCTCTACTGGAAGGTAATATCGACAGCGACACGGATATTATTACTCTGCCATTATGTGGAGATATGGAAGACAGACCTCGCCAAATGGTTTGTCATCATAAAGGCCGAAGTGCCGAGACTAGTTACCAAGTGATTGCTCGTACTAATAATAGAACCAAGGTTTACCTTTATCCAAAGACTGGGCGGACCCATCAATTGCGAGTTCATTGCTCACATCAAGCAGGATTAAACACCCCTATTGTGGGAGATGATTTATATGGCTTTAAAGCAGATAGACTGTATTTACACGCAGGATATTTAAAATTACGTCATCCTGTCACCAACAAAGAAATGGAATTCGAAGTCGATTCTGAATTTTAAATTAAAATAAATATCAATTTAATTAGAGTATGTTGTTTATTATTGTAATTAGTATTACTACCGAAAAAATTAAAGACTAACACAACGCTGTGTCACTCTTTTTCTCCTCATCCATCAAGTAAAGATTGCTTTTTTTCGTGAAAGAGTTATTTTCCTTCATCTTATAAATCACTCGATAACTATCGCCGATTATAAAAAGCCCTTAATCAAGCACTTTTCTCTACCCAATTTATGGCTCAATATTATGAGCGATCGCTTGTCTATCTATTTTATAATGAATGATTAACTATGTTTAAGTACACACCTCGAATCGATTACCCACTACTGATAGCCATTTCATTATTGATTTTGCTTGGTTCTCTAACTGTATGGAGTGCTAGTGGTTTTAGCGAGCCAATGTTAGAGCGACACCTTATTCGAGCTATCATTGCTGTCGGCTGTATTGTTACCATGTCGAGTATTCCACCAAGAACCTACGAACGAATTACACCCTATTTATTTGCTTTGGCTGTTATTCTTCTGCTTGGTGTTATTATCGCTGGTGACAGTACTAACGGATCTCAACGTTGGTTGGCTATTGGACCAATTCGATTCCAACCATCAGAACTGGTGAAAGTCGCTATTCCTCTTATGGTCGCATGGATTTTAGTTGCTGAAGCCGGACGTCCCGATGCTAAAAAAATCTTAATATGTTTATTGGTAACCGCAATTCCTGCGAGTTTAATTTTTATTCAACCCGACCTTGATGGTGCTATCTTTACTATTATTTACGCACTATTTGTCCTTTATTTTGCAGGAATGAGCTGGAAAATTATTGGCTCTTTTCTCGGAGGGATTGCTGTTATCGTTCCAATGCTATGGATTTTTGTGATGGCAGCTTATCAAAAAAAACGTGTGACTCAGTTCCTTGATCCTGAATCTGATCCTCTTGGTGCTGGCTACCAAATTATTCAGTCATTAATTGCTGTTGGCTCTGGTGGAATGCGTGGCAAAGGTTGGATGAATGCATCACAAGGGCAACTTGGTTTCATTCCTGAAAGTCATACCGATTTTATTTTTTCAACCTATGCTGAAGAATGGGGCTTTTTCGGATGCTTGCTCTTACTCGGATTATATCTGTTTATTACAGGTCGAGTGATTTGGCTTTCGTACCAGTGTGATTCCTCATTCAACCGTTTGGTGAGTGTTACTTTTGCCCTCAGTTTCTTTTTATATGCATTTATCAATATAGGTATGGTAACAGGCTTATTACCTGTAATGGGAAGCCCTTTACCCTTCTTTAGTTATGGCGGGACCGCAATGATAACTCAAGGAATTTGCTTCGGTATTATTATGTCACTGTGTCTAAATAAAGCATATAAACCTTAATAATCAATAAATTAAGGAAGTAAAATATGATATCGTGATTATGTTTTTCATGTCACATTTTTAATATTAACTTTTTATGACGGTGAATATTTATAGTGACATTTTCAATAAGTTAGCATAATCTCGAATGTTCCTAACAATGTAATCTAGGAAAACACTTAAACTACCTAGACTTGCATCGTACCTATTGGTTTGATAATTATAACTTCGAGCTTCTATGACAAACACTTTATCTATCGGTGCATTAGAATCGTTTCTAATTGCTATTGCCGTGCTGTTTCTGGGTCATTTCATTAATTCTAAAATTGACCTGTTTAAACGATACAATATCCCTGAACCTATCGTCGGCGGATTAATTGTGGCCTTTGCCATCACTATTTTGCACTTTCAAGGCATAAGTCTTGAGTTCTCTCTACCTTTGCAAAACACCTTCATGCTGATGTTTTTTAGCACGGT
>JAAGZR010000228.1 GCA_024206155.1 Aliivibrio sp. | reverse complement strand
TAGCCAATCTCATAAACGTAGCGCTTAAATTGTCAGACCATTTTAACTCACCTTTACCTATAGCATCAGAAAAAGCTGTTAGATATTCTTCTGCTTTAACTTCATCGCTTGCATCAGCGTAGTTTTCATCTATACGCTTTTGAACTATATTTAGCTCTTTAGAACTAAGTATTCCTTTAAAGTCTTCAACTAGCTTCATAGCTGCAGCAGAGTCTGCGGTAAATGTAGATTTTAATATTTTATGTAGAAGCTCGTGTGATCCAACCGTGACAGCTCCAACTTTAGCAGCCCATTCTTTATTTATAAATATTTCATTTGTTTCAGGGTCTATAAAAGCATCTACATCGCCTTCTATGCCTGTAGCTTCTGTAAACTCTGAAGCTGTATCAAAAACATTTACTTTGCCTTCACCAGCAAACTTTTTAATAGTTTCAACTTCAGCTTCTATTTTTCTAGTGTTAAGCTCAACCTGCTCGGCTGTCGCAGCCTCAGCGTCGGCTTTAATAATAGGCTCAAGTATTTTTTGTTTTTTATTACCCAACTCCTGAAGCTCTGCTCTAGATGTTTTCACTAATTCTTTTTTAGCATCTTCAGACATATTAGGATCATTTTCAAACCCTTCTAGTTGTTTTCTAACCTTGAACTGTTCTAGCTCTATAGCTGAAAGCTCTTTAACGGTTTCAATGGGCATTGTTCCAAACCTATTTAGCGTTTTGTTTATTTCATTGCTTGAGTCTTGAACTAATTTATTTATTTTGTTTTGTAAAGCAGCTTGATTAGTTTTAGACATTTTAACATTATTAGCTAAAATAGCCTCTGCTTCTTTTATTTTAGTGTAATTATCTGATAACTTTTGGTTAGTATCTGGTCCTTGAACCATATTTACTACACTTTTAAATAAATTAGGTGCTTTGTATACTCCAGCAGACATAATTAAACCGCTAAACATAGCGTCTGTAACACCTTCAAATAAATCAACTTCTTTGCCTAGTATAGTTCTATCAAATATATTGCTAGAAAATTCAACACCACCTTCTGAAATTGATTCCCAAGCTACATCTTCAACAGCTGCAGCTGCTTTTTTAAAACCTTCTTTTGTGAAGGCAGATTTTAATTGATTTACAAAACCTTTTTTTATACCAGTATCAATATTATAAGCTTTTTGAGCTCTACCTATTATACCAAAAGACACTCTTTCAGATAAAACTTCAGCAGCACCGTTAAGCATAGCGACTGTATACATTTGACCCGGCGTGTAGTTTATTAATGGATTTTCGTCCATTTCTTTTTGCATCTCTCTAAAGCTGCTACCCGCAGAAACTCCACCCATAATAGGTAAAGCAGCACCACCTCCACTAACTAGCATCACTGTATTAGGTATTTGGCTACCTATTGTTGAAGCTAAGTATCTACCCCAATCTTGACCATCACTTAAGTTAGACAATGTTTGAGGTCTAGCCATTCCTTTTTCTATACCTTCTTTGTAGTTTTCTACTGCCTCTATAACTTCTTCTCTGCTATCAGCATAGTTCATCATTTGTATAGAAGCTAAAGGACCTAGTATACTGTAAGCATTGAAGTTTTTATCATCAGAAAAGTTAAACGCGTTTGGAGCATCAGCTATTCTATAAACAAGTTCCTCAGCGCCCAACGCCATATCTAATCCAGCAGTTTTAATGCTGTTTAAGAAATTAGCTGTATAGCTATAGTTTCTTTCAAGTAAATCTAATCTATTTAAAGAGGCGTTTTTACCTTCAAGAAGCTCATTAGATTTTTCAAAATTATCGCCATAAATTTCTAGCAATTTAGCTTCTTCAGCGTTTAAAAGTCTAAAAACCTCATTAGCCTCGTCTACCTCGTCTTGCGTTTGAAAATCTAACTCTGATAACTTTTTCTTTTCTTGTCTTATAGAGTCTATTCTAGACTTAGAATCTGTTATTATGTTTAAAGCGTTTTTTTGTTTAGCACTTAAATCAATAGCGTTTATTTTATTATAAACAGCTTGTTGTTTTTGAAGTTGGGAAGGAGTAAATATACCTCTATTATCTTCTATCCAGTTTTCTATATTCTTGTCAACACGTGCTTTTGACATTTCCTGCACGTAGTTGTTTTTCATTATACCTTTAATTGTTTCTTCTACTTCTGGAGTTAAAACAATTTCTTTTATATCTAAACCGCTTTGTTTAGCGTATTGCTC
>JAAGZR010000227.1 GCA_024206155.1 Aliivibrio sp. | reverse complement strand
CCGATCTATGAATTGTCACATCGTTGGTTAACAATGCGAGCACCTTATCTTAAATCCATTCATGCCGTTGGCATGGTGGTTAATGTCAAAACACAAGCAGGGTTAGCTCGCATGAAGAGTTATGGTTTAACCATTTACCCTGTACATGGTCGAGATTTTGCTCGCGCGTTTGGACTATCACATTACCCAGTCCTTATTAAAGATAAAGAAATCAAACAATAATTTAAAAACTCATCATTTGGAGAGCTCAATGTCTGTTATTTCCTTAACCAATGCCGATATACATCAAATACTGTCAGCGTCACATCACGCCATTGCCAATAGAGCTTTAGTGCCCTTAGTGCTGGCGGTTTCAGAGCTGTCAACCAAAGAGGGACTTAGCCCAGAAAATGCCTTAATTCGCTTGATGCAGCAAGGCTCTAATAATGAACAAGGAGTGCGTGATGCGTAATACGCCTTTTTCAAAAAAATGGCTGAGTGAAAAAGCCAACCCAACAATGAAATTTAATCCCAAACCTCATCACACACGAAAGCGAATTGAGTTACTTGAAGAGCAATTAAAGCGCCAAGAGTGCTCAAAGTAACCCAATTAATTGGGTAGATAAGGGGAAAAGCAAACAATGTTGTATTGTATGGCAGAGAGTGAGAGTCAATTTGAGTAGTTACGGGTATGTAGAAGGGTTACTTCGTCCAGCAGAAGAGTTATTAAGTGCGGTGATGTTTGCTCTAGCCATTGTGATGATTTGGGTATTGCCAGAGCTTTTTTTACTTACATTTTGGTGGCGAGTTATCGTCAGCGCCTTACTGTTCGTCTTTCTGATGAATCGATTAAAGCAAGGATTAGATGTGCTTGCGTATCGAAAAGGCTTGTTGCAATTGCCTTTTTGGGCCATGTCTTCTGCAGATATGCCTGTCTACAAAAACAAACTGTTTCTTGGAAAAGGCTTTTTAGTGTTGCCTCGCCATGCGCAGCGCCTGTACGACTCTCGCCAAATCTGGGCTGAACGGTATGTGACACCCTCAAAGCTCTACTTTTTTGCTCGTAAAATGGAAGCCAAGTACGAAGGACGTTGGATTGAACGCTTTTGGACTGGCAGCCAAGTGATTAAAAAAACAGGGCGGTTTTATGTGGCGCTCAATTTACTCCTTAATAGTCTGAACCCCGTCAAACCCTTACCACCCGTGGGCGGAGATACTCGAATGCACGGCGTAGGCATGGAAGATGAAACCGATTGCCTATTACCAATGAGTGCCAGAGCAGGCCATACGCTCGTACTGGGAACCACCGGTGTCGGTAAAACACGCCTTGCAGAGCTGATTGTCACTCAAGATATACGTCGTGGCGATGTGGTTTTCATGTTCGATCCAAAAGGCGATGCGGACATGTTAATGCGCATGTACATAGAGGCGCTTCGTTCAGGTCGTGAAGATGAATTTTACATTATCCATCTTGGTTATCCCGACCAAAGCGGTCGTTATTCACCAGTGGGGCGATTTGGACGAATTACTGAAGTCGCCACACGTGTTGCTGGCCAGCTCGATGGCGGTGGTAATAGCGCAGCTTTTAAACAGTTTGCATGGCGATTTGTTAACATCATCGCAAGGGCATTGGATGCCCTTGGTCGTAAACCTGATATGGCATCCATACAGCGCTATGTGACTGCAATTGATGAATTATATGTAAGCTACTGCGTAAAAAAACTGCCGGATTATCACCCAAAAGCGCCTGATTTGGTGACGGCACTTGAGAATAACGTGAATGATAAAAATACACCGCGCCACCTTCAAGGACGCTCTAAGCGTGTCGTGGCATTAGAGATGTATTTTGGTCAACACCCGGTGAATGATGATGTTCTTTCAGGACTGAGAAGTGCCATTCAATACGATAAAACCTATTTTGACAAAATTGTGGCCTCGCTGCTGCCATTGCTTGAGAAATTAGGAACAGGTAAAACCGCTGAAATTATTTCCCCAAAACATACTCCAGCAGATGAAAGACCCGTGGTTGATTGGCGAGAGGTCATCATGCAAGGGGGGATTGTTTATGTTGGACTCGATGCACTGTCAGATACCACGGTGGCCGCGGCCTTTGGTAACTCGATGTTTGCGGATTTATGCTCGCTTGCTGGTGAGATTAATAAGTTCGGTAACGCGCCAGGTTTTGGTAAGTTTACACCGCGGAATATCATGATACACGCCGATGAATTTAACGAACTCATTGGGGATGAATTTATCCCTATTTTGAATAAAGCAAGGGGCGCGAAGTTTGTGGTCACGGCTTACACACAAACGGAATCGGATATAGAAGCGCGTCTTGGCTCACCCGCGAAAGCCGCCCAAACTAAAGGCAACTTTAACAGTCTGATCTGCCTTCGAGTTCGCGAGCAAAAAACATCGCAAATCCTCACCTCGCGCATGGCCACCGTGACTATTAAAGACATTATTCCCGATACTGGCGCAACCGATAACCCAGGAAGTGATACAGGTTTTCGCTCAAGCAATAAAGACAGCTTACAAAACAAAGAAGTGCTTCTTATCAATGACAACGACATTACCAACTTACCCATAGGCCAAGCTTATGCAGAGCTCGAAGGCGCGAAATATTGGAAATTGCGCTTTCCTCTACCAAGCAATATAGGTGATGAAGCCTTACCAGAGAGTATTCAAGTGCTTGTTGATGGGATGATGGAGAAGACACAGGCGGTGAAAGATACCAATGAATGGCTTAATGACACGGAATGGTTTGATTCTTGTATTGCACAAGCAGAGCAAAGCTTATCGGACGATGAGCTAGACGCTTTATTTGGTTTGGAGAATCGAGCATGAAACAACAAGAAGCCTCCAAAGCCCCACCGCGTGATGAACCACTGCGTTGGTATCAATGGCCATTTGCAGCACTAGGGCATTTAATGGGCATTTGGATACTGCTTATCTTATTTGAATGGCTAGGTGGATTTTGGGGGAATGAGGTAGGAGCACACGCTAAAACCACGTTTCTTTTGCAACTGGATGCGCTGCAAGCCGATTATCCTGGCGTACTCCATCGTCTATTACCTTGGGTATCTGAGCTGATGCTTAACTTTAGTGACGTGCTTTCGCTTAATTTTACCGGCATGTTTGCTTTTCTTACCCCTTATTGGCATGGGGCAGTGTATGTCACCTTGGCATTGATGGTGCGCATTGCGCTTCTGGTTTTTGCGTATCCGCTGTTTTTACTGGCGATGTTTCTTGGGGCATTTGATGGGCTGATTGCAAGACAAAGACGCATAGCGTTCGTGGCCAGGGAAACCGAAACCGTTCATTACTATGCGTATAAAGCACTGCCTTGGGTGGTGATGGGATGCAGTTATCTATGGCTATTCGTGCCAGGTATCGTGGCTATATCTCCATCATTAATGTTGATACCAGGAGTGATAGCCACAGGCTTGTTAGTCCAACAAACCTTATCGAGCTATAAAAAATATCTTTAGTTTTCAGGGGTTGGAAGCTTATGCAACAGCAAGGTTGCACAACGATCATCGAGAGAGGTAGACAGATGCTCCACAACAAACATTCCACCATGGCCATTGATGATATCAACCAATCGACTAGGTTCGTCCATCATGATGAAAAGCGGTAATGGTTTCGTTAATATATGTTGATCACTAAAGCTAGTATCGATTAACTCGTTATCGGTATAAATAACACCAGACTCTCGTTCAATATCAGGATTGTCGAGCGTGGATTCAAAACCATGCTCTTCATAAAGATAAGTCAGTAAGATAAAGAGATGATCTGCGTCCGTAAACTTCTCCCCATATTGACAATTCACTTTGTGTAGCTCCCCTAATTTTTTCTCGATGTTATTGCCTTTACGCGCCTGAGCCATCAACACTTTAATGTCTTTCTTAATGATAGCGTTACACGGTAACCCCATTTGTTTCTTTAGAAATTTAACCAGTAGTTCATTACGTTTCTTTATTGGTACAAAGCGCACGGACATTTCCATGCGGCTGTATAAATGAAGCAGAGCAAGAGTGGTTAAATTGGTAAAGGCTTGATGGTATTTAAGTTTGCTCATGGTGCTCACTAAAAAAAAGAGTAGGCTATTGTAAAGAAGGTAATCCTAATGCCAATCGCCATAAAGCATCCATTTTATCAGGAAAGGGAAGCGGTTGACCATTTTGATGTATTTTTACAGAATACGTCCCAAACCCATTATCCTTTTCTGTTGCTAAGAGTGTTTTAGGTAGAGGCGTAGTCATTTTTGCTATTACTTCTCTCATATTAACTTTCTCGCCATACGTTACCGATTCATGCAGCGACCATCCTTTTTTCATTCGAGCAATCAAAAGCGACAAAGGGACTTTGTATTCCAAACTGATTTTTTTCAGGCCGCGAACGCCTTTATATACATAGTCATCCCATCCTTTATTTTTCTCATAATAGACAGACGTATTGGAATACATACTGTTAAATTCACGACGGCAACACTCACACATAAAGCCATTCCTCGGCATCATTAAACATTTCTTCAATCAGCTTGTTGGCCGCTTCTTTGTCATTTTTAGGGGCGTAGATTTCTAAGTGATTGTTTGTCCCTTTACGCAATCGGATACGTGCATCAGGGTAACGTTGCCATACTCGACGCTCCATTTCTTGTTGAATAAGCGCGGTTCCATTTTTTGGTAATAAAGCGGAATTTAACATCATTTCAATACGCATAATAAACTCACAATTAACTGTATGTATAACCAGTATATTTTTATACAGTATGTAAGAAAAGTAAATCATTATTTACTCTCTTTTTACACGTTAAAATTTGCATAAATAACAATAGATTAGTTGTTTTCTGCTCCATTGTAATCTAACTCTGAGAAGATAATGTAATGTGACGTATTTCATTTAAAAATGCGTTTTAACTCGTTAAAACCGTTTTTAAATACAAAGTGATACACAGAAAGATACCTACAAGGCTTGTGACTCGATGGTGCAGTAGATTAGTAAGCCAGAGTCACCCACTACCACAAGATTGCTTGTAAGCTCATAGGTGAGTAAATAACACCTAATTAAAAGTAACCTCAGCCCCTTTCCTGCAAGAATGCTCTTAAGTGTGTTGGTTTGTCAGAGTGCGCTTTAGTTTCCTGTCGGATGACAAAAGAAATGTTCAGCGCAGCCAGTAAGGTGATGGACTATTCATGTGTGATGGAATTGAACTGGCTGGGGGCCCGTTAATTTTCTTTTGAGATCTCTTTTATACCTGGAGAGTAAATTGAAAATTAATGGGAGGAACTTAATGTTCTGTTCTTAGTTTCTCTTAAATATTTATTTAATTATTTATATAAATACAAAGTACTAATACGGTAGTACTCATAAGCGCAGCCATGTATTCATTGCCATTATTGGACTTTTTTTTAAGGATAATTTATTGCACTACCTTTACTGTGGATAACAAAATTAATCCACAGCCACACGAAAGTAAGGCAAAAACAACGAAAATTATTATCGAAAATCAGTTAAACAGGTCAGAATAGGTGGTAAAAGTTAGGATCTATGAATTTTAGATGTGAGAATGCCTCCGCTTTCGCGGATACGTTAATAGTAGTTAATGAGGAGCAGGGTGAGGCAAATAAGCATCAAAGACTCTTGTCACACTTTGAGCGACATCATTGAGCTTATCAGCGTTAAATACTTCTTGTACGCTATTGGCAAGGGTTCTGAATGATACCCAAGAGAAACGTAAGCCTTTTGCTTCTTGACGCTTACGAGACGCGATAATGAGTTGGCAAATATTGCTGTAACGAACCACTTTCAAGTCACTAAAGAAACGCTCAGAGAATTGTTTATACGCTGGAGCACTACGTATAGTGCCTTCTTTTAAGTCAACACAGACGTTGACGCGCTCACTGTGAAGATAACCAGCACGTTTCAAGTATGAGATCGCTTTAGCAAACGATTTAGGTGAAATATAACGACCAAAGCGCAGCGCATAATCTTCTTGTAAGTGGTCATAGCTGATCGTTTTTAATCCAGCTTCTGTTGGTAAACCAATTCGGCCACCAATGAGATCTGTATTTACAATAATACAAGCAAGTACGTTCGCAACAAGTCGTCGGCATTGAATATTATTCACACCTTCACCGCCCCACGCATTTAATGCAGGAAAACGGTTCGGGTTGTCTATAAATTCTTCACATGATTTTAAAATACGTGCGTATTCTGGTGGTAAGGTTTCCCATTTACCACTGCGCAGCAAACGACGAGAGCGAAAATCGAACTTAAAAGGGGTCTTAGGCTTCTTTTTGTTTTCATCAGCAACAACAGAACGATGAAGTTCAATCAGCTCATGCTTACGATTTTTACGTTTAGCACGATACTCAGCATCATATTGTTTTTTGATTTGAAGTTTAGAAGAGTCAACAACAGAGCAATGTGAATCAATTACTTGATATTCTGCATCATATTCATCTTTAATTTGAAGATCAGAAATGCTCATGAGACACATCCTCATCATAACGTCTGATAGCATAAGCTAAGGCATTACGGTGATAGGAATTGCGTCTTTGTATATAGGGCTGCCAGAGGCAACTTTTTTGAAATGGGTTCATCTTTAGATTCTCGAAAGTTATAAGATCGCTCAAGTGTCACCTCAAGCATTAAGGACTAATCTATAGGAAAAGATCACAAAGATCAACTGATTGTTATTTCAACGAATTTTAGATACAAAAAAAGCCGACCCTTTCGAGAAAGTCGACTTCTTTTGCGAATGCTATGTAGTTAAATTGACGGTTTAACACATCCTACTTCCAAAAAATACACTACATAGAAAACTATGTAGTAACGTGCTATGTAATGCACTTTTAACTTTAGAAGTTAGAGCTATTATAGCTAAATCTAGTCATAAGATAAACATTATTTTTATTGTTAATCATTGAGTTTTGATGAGAACCAAAATACTTCACCAACAATATCAAAAGAACGCCCTTCAATATCCCCCCAACTAAGCAGTTCATCCTCATATTCAGAATTAAAACTACTTAATATGATTCCTGCGTGAGTTTCCTTTAAAATTTTAACTCTCAATCTATCATTATTTCTAATCACATAGATTCTACCATCGTAGATGTCTGTTCTCATTGGATTAACCGCAAGAATAGCACCGTCATAAAAGACAGGTTCCATACTATTTCCATGCGTTTTTATACAAAAAATATCATCTTTATTTATTTGAGAAGCTATCACATTATTTGGTATAGGATAAACATCAAGTTCATCGATATTTTCATTTTCAAAACCAAACCCTGCACTCGCGCAAACATCTTTATATAGTTTAACTAAAGTAACTATATCGCATTTTTTAGGCAATATAGATTCATTGCCATCTTCTCCATATAAAAGCCAAGATGAACTAACATTTAATGTATCAGCTAAAGATTTTAACGCCCCTCCTTTTGGAGATGACAAAGACCTTTCCCAGCCAGATATGGTTTGAGGTTTCACATTTAAGATTTCAGCTAATCCAGCTTGGGTAAAACCGTTTAACTTTCTCTTTTTCTTAATTCTTGCAGCAATATCTTCCATTCACTAAAGATAAGTCTTTTCTCCCTTTAATTCCTCATTATATTTGTTGTTATGATTGAGTTTTATTGATCTTCTGATTTACTTTTGTTTAGTTTAATCATATTATCCTTACCAATGATCATCCATACAGTCCTTTTTACAGGCTGAAACCCTCAAGGTTATTGAATGAGCAAAAAGAAAGACACCGTGGGTATCCATTTCCAAATGGACAAAATCACGAGTGACACACTAGAAAAAGAAGCAGAAAAAAATGGGCGCACTAAACGACAAGAAGCCGCTATTCGACTTCGTGATCATGTTGCCCGTTTTAGCTCCACTTACGTTAAAAAATAATTTTTTAACGTAATAAATCCTTTTTAAGGATGCTCTTTAACAATCAATGCCAAGGCAGATCATCTACCAAGACTATTCACGTGTGATACGTCAAGACTCTATTTTTGATGATCGTCGACAAATGCCCGTAATAATTTGTCAGTGTCCAAAGGACATATCACCCCCTAATTTTTGGCAGGGTAATCAATAAATCCGATTGATTGTAATGTGAGTGGATTTTCTTTTTTCACAAAGGAAGTGATGTGAAAGCATTTAAAAAAAACAGAGTGGATAAAGCGATCCAGTTAGCTGAGCATCCCACTTATCGCGCACTGCATTGGTATCGTGATACCAAGGGCAATGTAGTTAAGCGATTTACACCAGTAAAACCTTATCAAACCATAACTAAAAAGGGCATGTTATGAACATGACACAAATAGAAATACGCGAAGCGGCTTCCGTTATTACACTCATGCGTGAAGGTCATAAACCGCGCACTGAGCGAATTGATAGAGACGCAAAGCAACGCATTGATGACAAATGGTATCAATGGCAATTACGACAAATACATGAAGATGGATTGATGCTATCACCTCCACCTTCTCTGGGGTTTACTCAACGATGCAAATAGCATCACAAGCTCACTCAGCGATAAATACTTGGTTTTAGTGTGTGACAAACACTAAAGAAAACCCGTCTGTTAATGGTCAAACCATTCGTGAAGCCAACACGTAACAATACAAACTCTTTTAATCTATTAGAGGGTATCAGTCTTGTAAGTACGTACAAACAGCAACCCCCTCAACGTGCAGTCTATTGGCAGTAGGCTAAAAAACAGCAAGCATCCCGAACAACTATATACAGTACCCAAGTATTTATCGCTGAGTGAGTTTCTTCTCTTATCACATAAGGTAATAACACCATGCAATACGCCTTGTTCTTAATCGGTGAAAAAGAGCAGCACAGACCATTACTGGATGCCGCTGAACTTCACGCCCTTAACGCGACGCTTTCAGACATCACCGAAAACGATAAAGATGAGTCTCAATTTGTGCAAAAACTGGTTTATGGCCGTTACAAGCCTCAACCAGATTTTCATTTTCCACGCAGTGAAGTAAAGCGTCATATCAATAGTGCTATTGGTTTTTGTTTAGCTCACATCTCAAATACTCACGTCACTTATTTAAGTATTGATGACATTAAAATAATCGACGTCAATTTAACCACCAGTTGTGGGCATTGCCCAACACCCCACAAATCCAATGACATTCCTTTTGCTGCCTTAATTTCTTGTCCTTCTGATTTTGAACTGAACAAGCGAGGGGCGGCAAAAACCGTGTTTTTGCGTTGTCATAATGTGGATATACAAACCGACCTACTTAATCGTATGGGGCTGTTTGCCTTTATTTGTGAAGAGCGCAGTTATTCATCGCCTGTCACTAAGGACAACTGGACATCACGTATCAATTACCGTCGTGCCACCAAAAAGGCACAAGAATTAAGATAAGCATCAATATCAATCTACTTCCCTATTACCAACCAATGAGCCGTGGTCGTTTTCTACAGTAGAAACTAAAAAGCTCACTACTGGATGGGATGTGACGAAAACTGAAGAAAAAAACGATTTGGTTTACACCCCTATCCATCAAGTCGTTGAAGAGGGCGTCCGCATTACCGCAACCCCTGTTGATATTGAACGCAATACCTATGCATTTTCTGTTCAATATTTTGCTGAGCCAATCATTACCCCTTTTAAAGTGGGCAAACTTGATACCTTTAACATTGAACAGGGCTACACATCATTTAATCAAACCATGGTGTTAATAGAAAACACGCCCGTATGTAATGACATGAACTTCTGTGTCACTTTGCTCTCTACTCCCCCTAAAGAGGCATAATCAATAACAGCATTTTCAACTTATTACCCCATGCTTCATTCTATTTAAGGGTGACAAATGGCAAAAACAAAACAACACCTCCCAACATCAGAAAATAGTGTATTACCCAAAACCGCATTAACCCTTTCTGAGCCACGCATGAACATCATGGCAAACAGTGAGACAAAAAATGCAGTCTGGCTCACTACAGGAACAATGGGGTCAGGTAGCTGTAGTACGTTAAGAGTGAAAAAATGACGACTTTTTTTAATGTTGATGATGAAGTGGGCATTATTGATGGTGAGTACAACGGCCATTTTAAAGTCGTCTCTTCTCGCAACATCATTCAATCACCTGACAAAGATGGAACGTGTATTTTCGTGACCATCATTGAACCTCTCGATGTGGACGATTTTGGGGCGTTTTTGTTCAAAACCACTGGCATTGAAGCCTATGGCGACCAAGAGCCTATACACGTTTCCATTAAACCACACCGATTGCAACGCGCAGAGTCCTTATTGTAAGGACTCTTTTTTTTACCTATAAAACAGGACTTCACCATGAAAAAATGGTTATTTGCCTTGAGTATGTCACTGGCTTTAAATGCCAATGCCGATTCTATGGCTGTCAATATAGACGCTTTACAAGTGCCCGTTCGCACTATCTTTCCAACTCATATCACCCACGTAGAGCAAGCGGTAACGTGGCTGATTGAACCGATGGGGTATCGCATCCTCACCGATTACCCCGCACCTGAAAGTGCAAAGCTGCTTTTAAACCGACCTATCCCTGCATCTGCAAAATTGCATAGAACCATGGCGTTAGTCGATGCCATCCAATTACTTATCGGGGAAGAAAACACCATCATCCTTGATAACGAGCATCAACTTATTACGTTTTCTCGAGGTAACTAATGCGTAAACCACATCTACTAGCGACCTCATTGTTGGTGATTTTATCAGGGTGCGCCTCTGAGCCTGAATACCAAGGCGAGGGCGAATACTTTGAACTGACCAACCGCCATGTGATTGAACGTGATTTATCCATCTTTCGCTCAACCACGGTAATTGATACCAATAAAGCCGTCGTTCAGGCTCCTATCGTTCCTGTGGCTGACTATTACGAAGCAATGGTCAATAAAGACGAGCCTTATAACTCCGCCATCAAACGATGGCTTAAAGCAGAAGGCTACAGCAACATTGCGTGGTCACTGACTGATACCAATCGTGCGTTACTCTCTTCTCCCTCGAATGCTGAGTTGTCCTTCTCAGGCAGCCTAAAGCAAGCCCTTGTTGAACTCTCAGAGCATCTACACATGCCAATTAATCTCATCTTAGATGAGAAGGCGCGAGTGGCTGGGATTTATGATTTTAACGATGATGTGCGACTGACTCACGTACAAGGCGATTCGCTGCGTTTAGTGACTAAACGCCTTATCGAAAACTACGGGTTACGTTGGAACGACACAGAAGACAGTGCGCGTAGCTGGCTTGTCGAAACCAATTACGCCTTCAGTGCCGATTACTTCATCATCACTCAATACGACGACATCACCACCGCCTTAGAAACGGTGCTTGATGGGTATCCTGTGTACTCAAGCATTCTTGAATCCACAGGCCAAGTGTTCATTCAAGAGGAATTATAATGCATCAGTTATTAAAAAAAGTAATCACACTGGTTGTGGTACTGAGTGGGTCATTAGTATTGGTTGTATTATCAGGCTGTGCCTCTCAAGAATTTAAAGACAGTGCGGCCTTTAACGAATCAGTGCATCAAAACATCACTGAGCTGTCTAGCCCAAACCAATATAAAAAAGTGGGGTTTATTACTAAGCCCCCAATGGTGTTAAGCCCGATTGTAGAAAGTGCGAACACCGATTGGCTCAAAGAGCCAAGCGGCATTAATGCGGTTGATTTGCCGTTGTCCGTGGTGCTTGAAAGCATCATGAGCGACATCAATATTCCCATTCACTTCTCAAAAGACGTTCAACCTTCAAAACTCGTAACGTTAAACTTCTCGTCCACACGACAAGACGTATTGAACTCACTCTCTAAAGAATCAGGCTATGGCATTGAGTTTAAAAACGACCGTCTGGAAATTTCAAAATACATCACTCGCGTCTTTACCCTTAATATTCCATCAGGAAATATGTCAGGGCAGTTAGGCTCACAAGGCTCAACCTCTGGTGAAGACAGTGCGCGTATTGAAGGGCAATTTCTGAACGTTGAATACAAAGAAATGAAATACGTAGAAGAAATTGCGGCAAGTTTAGAAAAAGTATTGGGTGGCGGTGAATTAGCCAAACAATCCATTGCTGTGTCTCCTGCACTGTCTAGCGTTACAGTTAAAGCAACGATTGACCAAATGCAAGACATTGAACAGGTCATTAATCATTACCAGAAAGAGCTATCTAAGCAAGTAACACTGGACATTCAAATGATTGAGTTTCGTTCTAACTTAGGCACTGAGCGTGGCATTGATTGGAATATCGTTAAAGACACAGGTAATGGATTACTGCAATTTTTTGTTCCTGGTACTTCAACCATTTCAGAAGGGGCTGGCTACGGCCTTGCGTTTACTGGCACTGGAAAATGGACGGGCACAGAATCGTTCATTAAGGTGCTTGAGAAACAAGGGAGCGTATCAACTCAAACCCCTATCACCGCAATGGTCTTGAATAATCAACCTGCCAAAATCACACAACAGAATCAAACGCCTTACATTTATGAAGCCTCAAGCGAAAGCAGTGAAGGCGTAATAAGTGCCAGTGTGACTCGTAAAATGGAAGTGGAAGGCGTGGATATGATGGTGAACACCATCGTTCAAGATGAATACGTTTCGTTACGCATTTCAGGCCAACTGCAAAAAATCACCAATCGCGCAACAGAAACCGTTGGTGACGTTAATCTTGGCATGTTAAGCACTCAAAAATCTGAAATTACCTTTGCCAACAAATTACGTTACGGCCAAACCTACGTTATCGCATCAGTAAAACAAGCCTCAACCACAGCAGAGCAAACAAAAAGCTTTTGGCTTGAACTGTTTGGTGGCACAGGAACGCGCAACGATGCGATTGAAACCCTAGTCTTATTAACGCCTCGTAAAGTCCAATAAGGTATTGATAATGAAATTAGCCAATCTTGCTGTCTTCTTTTCCAAAAAAGAGCTAAAGCGGCATCAAAAACAATTCCCCTGTCAGTATGAGCGCATCATTGAAGAGGGAGGCACGTTTCGACGTTATCACTCAATAGAGCCAGCGGCTCTTTATGGCGAGTGGATAAAAGCAACGCATCAATTACACAGCGACCAAGGTCGCTGTGTTTATATTGAACGTTTGAATGAAAACGCATGGTATGGCGCAACTTTTGATAATGGTCAATTGCTGTATGAGCACATCGAACCATTCGATATGCTCATACAAACCTTTGCTTACGATTGTCATCGTGTCGAGTCAATATTAAGCCCTACAGACGCTGACGCTTTTTCAACGTATGCAGAAAGAGTGGTGAGCGTAGAGCCTGTAGAGATGGCATGGATGGATAGCTATCAGCTTGCAAAAATTGATAATTATCTTGCAGCAAAAATTATGGGCGGTGTAGCGACTCTGGTTGTTGGTCTATATGTGTTGGCCTATTTGTTTATGCCAAAGGAAACGCAAACCTTAGAGCAAGAGGTTATCGTTGACCCTGCTATTGCGTTCATTCAAACCTACAACTCGAATGTGCCAGCGGCCAACGCCTTGATGAATGCCACTCATCTGTTAGCAGAAACCGCACTACTGCCGCTACCGACAAAAGGTGACAGCGTCACGCTGAGTGGCCGCAATTTAACGGTTGCGGTCACTAAAAATGGCGTCAGTGAAAACACATGGCAACAATGGCTGATTAACACCCCCTCAATGAGCGAGTTATACCGTAATGGTGATAGTAATGGAAATGGCACATTTTCATTTCCACTCAGCCATCAAGAGCGCTGGCAGCCATTTGATGTCACTCATTATCTACCTTCATTACGGGATGCACTTAAACGATTAAACATCGTAGTCAGTGACAGCAAAATGAAAGTGACTGGCGATATTACCTCTCACACCATGACACTGACGCTGAGCGATGGGCTAGGCAAAATCCTTGTGCTGCGTGAGTTAATTGATAATCCAGCCATTACAACCGATAGCTTAACTCTAACTCGAACCTCAATGAGTGAATTTACGTTATCACTTACCCTATCTATACACGGAATGACTCATGGAAACTAAGAAAAAAATAGCACTTGGCATTGGTGGCCTACTGATTGTTGGTATGGCCTCCTCAATCGTGATGGACATGATTGACAGTCCTACATCTAGAAAAGCGACTGTTACCTCAACACACTTGGCGACAACCGCCCCTGTTGTAACCGCAAAAGCAACGCCTACAGCGTTGCAACCGATTGTTCTTGAACTGTCCAATAATGCGGCCGATGTGATTACTGCATTGGATTCCTTCTATCTCAGTACTGTTAAAAACCAAGCCATCAGTGCTGAAATTTTAGAGTTAGAAGGGCAACGAAAGCTCGATGAACTCAAAGAAAATGCGTTGTATGGGGAGTTCAAGCCTGAACCCGTCGTGGTTATTCAACAAAAACAAGCCGCGCCTAGTGTGATTGAGCGTTTGCAGATTAAAAGCATTATCTCAAACCCAAATAACATGACCGCCTTTATTGATATTGCTGGACAACTTATTCCAGTGAAAAAAGGCGAATGGGTTGAAGATGCGAAAGTGCATGACATTACTCGTAATACCGTGGTGTTTAAGCGTAGCAATAAACTCACGACCAAATACATCAAGGCCGCACCGATTAAGGTTGTGAAGGATAAGGAGTCGGGGAATGCTAGACAGCAATAATGTTGTTCAATTAGAGGATTTAAAATCCATCTACTTTCTCTATCAAGATACGGTCTTGACCAACGACGGTGTGATTTACACCTGTGATTTTGAAAGTCCATCCGTTAATAGAATGTTTGAGTTAATTGAAAAGCACCCTGAGCTGTTACCCAATCATCATGGTGCATTATCGGTTAAGAAAATTGAACGTACCGTGGTTAAGCACATCATTGACCAAATCACCCGTACCAATCACGACACCTTTATTAATACCGATACACTCAATGCCGTTGCTCAACGTGCGGTTAATATGTTGCAAGATGCGGCATTGCGTGAAGTGTCCGATATTCATATCGAACTCTACGCGCATGAAACAAGAATAGAAGGGCGAGTGGATGGGAAGATGCAATCACTGCAACCGCCCATTCCTGAGCATGAGTACGGAAAATTGTTGTTTGGGTATTTGTTTAATGAATTGTCCGTAGATAAAACCTCGGACTTTTATCAAAACCAAATCAATAACGCCCGTATTGAAATTGAACTCGATACAAAGAATGGCCGTCGTGAAACGTTCTGGCGTATTGCGTATCTGCCAGCCAAAGATAACGGGGGGCAATTAACCCTTCGCTGGCTCAATAAAGACGAATTTGTTCCCTCTCTTGATAATATCGGATGGGAAACGGGACACGTTCGTATCATGCGAGACTTTACCCAAAGTGCCTCTGGGATTTGTCTTCTTGCAGGTCAAGTCGGTTCGGGTAAAACAACCACCATTGCCAGCGCTCTTTTAGAGCTAAAAGGCAAAGGTCGCTCGATGAACACCTTAGAAGATCCCGTTGAATTTGATTTAGGCATCATTCAATCGTCGGTAGTGACTCAAAAAGACGATGAAGATTTGATGTTCACCTACGGTAAAGCCTTGCTTCGCCACGACGTGGATATTGAATCTCATGGTGAAATTCGAGATACAAAAGGGGCGATGAACGTTTGTCGTAAAGGGGAAACTGGGCAAATTATGTTTTCAACGCTGCATACCTCATCGGCTTTAGGTATCGCGCATACGCTCGATGAGCAAATGCACGTACCAAGCGCGTTAATCGCAGCCCCCAATCTCATGAAGTTGTGGGTTTATCAAACGCTGGTTCGCACCTTGTGCCCTCATTGCTGCTTATCGTTTAATGAAACGCAAGCGCACTTGGACGATGAGCAACAAAAAAAACTCAACCATTGGCTCTCTGAGCAAGGTGATTTAAGTATCAAGGAGACGATGCGATTTAAACACCCTGACGGCTGCAACCATTGCAATGAAGGTGAAAAAGGCCGTACCACCTTGGTTGAAATGATTGTGCTTGATGATGAAGACCGTCTCTTTATCTCAAACAAAGATTACCTCGGTTGGAGTAAAGCGTTATTGGCGAAAGGGTTTAAGCCTATCAGCAGTCACGCTACGCTAAAAATCAAACGTGGCCACATTGATGTTTTTTCCGCGAATGAGCGCGTCAATGGCTTATTAAGTGAAACCTCAATCAATGCCTATCAGCAACTTTGGGAAGAAGCCCCTCAACATCAATCGCAACCAGTAAATAACAAAAGGAGCCGACGTCGTGGCAAAAAACAACATCAAGAAAGACAAGCAAATTGCCTTACTTGAAAAAATAGCCCAACTCTCCAGCTCTGGTATCAAACAGCGAGATATAGCCACTCAATTGAGTCTGTATGGTCACGGCCTTGAAAAAGCCGTGGGGCAATCGTGTTTAGATTCAATAGGGCAAGGGTTATCGTTCTCTCACGGACTAAAACAATGGTTAAGCACCAGTGCTTACCAAAGTGTGTCCAGTGGCGAAAATGTAGGGCAATTTGTAGAAGGCATTAATGAAGCCATTGGATCATTAAAGGTTGATGAAGCAAGTACAGGGGCGTTATTGCGAGTGTTAATTTCGCCCACGTTAGGATTAAGTGCGGTGTTTGCGATTAGTGCGGTGTTATCCAGTTATGCCTATCCATCGTTAATAAAACAATTACCCATTCATCGATGGGGCGGTTTATCGCAATTCTCCTATCAATTTGGCCTGTTTTGGGCGAATTATGGCGTAGGCATTCTTGCTCTTACGCTTGCTCTTATCGCCTTTGTGATTGTTACGCTCCCCATGAGTGGGGCGTTTCGAGCGAAACTCGATAACTTGCCTTTTTATCGTCAATACCGACTGATACAAAGCGCAAACTTACTCGCCTCAGTTGCTCATCAAACCTTGGTAGGCAATGGCTTAAAAGAGTCATTGCAGCATTACCAAGACTCCAGCCCTGCGTATTTAGCGTCTCACATCCAAGTCATGCTAAAGACGCTAGGGGAAGGGAAAAGCAACGTTGGTGATATTTTTAACTCAGGACTATTGCTTGAAGAGGAGCACAGCACCTTAGTTTTACTTGGTGAAATAGGACAAACACCAGAAACGCTACACAAAAGCGCACAGATACATCGTGCAAAATTACTGACTGACGTTAATCGTCTTAAACATTGGGGTAACTCAGGTCTCAAAATCGGTGCAGCGTTTACCGCTTTCATCGCGTTTGGGGGGCTTGTGAGCCTTATCTTCAACATTGCCATGAATCAAGGGGCATTTTAAATGACACATACAATCAAAACCAACGCACAACTGCGAAACAAACACGCGAAATCAAAGCAAAAAGGGGCCATGAGTTTAGAGGCCATGATG
>JAAGZR010000226.1 GCA_024206155.1 Aliivibrio sp. | reverse complement strand
GCACTGGTGTGGTGGTTTCTTTTATCAGTGCTTACATCTGTATTCACTTTTTCTTGAAGCTGATTTCAAGCATGGGAATGACGCCGTTTGTTATCTACCGTTTGTTGTTAGGTGCTGGTTTGTTTGCTTGGTTAAGTTTCGGTTAGAAACTAGAGGCTATACGCTTCGCTAACTAGAAACGATAAGAGCGAGTATTGCTGGCGTGGCAATGTTCTAGGCTTTAGGGCGCTACGCTTACAGGTTTCAGGTGTACTCGGTTTTGATTTTCCTGAAACCTGAAACCTTAGCTTTTATAGTTCCTAGAGCCAAGCGTTCTAGTCAGCGTAGCGTATAGCTTATTTGATATCCAACTTATCCTTCACCGCTTCAATTCGTCTTTTACTCAACTCATCCCTAATCTCTGGTCCTTTAAATCCTGCCGCAACCACTTCTTTCACTTCCACATTTTTAGCCGCATTAAACGCCATTTCAAAACGCGCTTTTTGTGGGTAAGGGTCTGACTCTAATCCTAACCGTCCCGCATGATCAGCTTGGCAACAAAGTAAAATAGGTTCTAAGCGCTCAGGCTTACGCCATACATCCATTTTATCGAGTATTTTAATAAAGGTTTGAGCACGAAGCTCAGAAGCTCGATGGATATTGGTGTGATGCTCACAAACCAGTAACGCTAAATCTCGATATTCATTGGGAACCCGAACACGATTGCACAGTTGCTTAATGATTTTAATACCAGTATGGCAATGCATTTTGTGGCTTGGCCATTCTGACTCTGGTGTCACGCCTTTACCTAAGTCGTGGACTTGAGCTGCAAAACGAGTCGGTAAGTCTTGGCTTAGTAATGTGGCTTGTTGAGCCACCATTAATGTATGAGCACCCGTATCAATTTCTGGATGCCATTTTTCAGGTTGAGGCACACCGAACAATGCATTCAACTCAGGTAATACAACCGCTAGAGCACCACATTCTTTTAGTACGGAAAGAAAGACCTCAGGGTGTTGGCTCGATAGCGATTTTTCCCACTCTTGCCATACACGTTCTGGAGTCAGATGAGATAACTCTCCACTCTCTACTAAGGTTTTCATTAAGGTCATGGTTTCTGGTGCGACAGTAAAACCGAGAGAATGAAAACGGGCAGCAAATCGAGCGACACGTAATACCCGCAGTGGGTCTTCGACAAACGCGTCAGATACGTGGCGTAATAAGCGATTATTTAAATCATCTTGTCCATTGTAAGGATCGATGAGTTCACCATTATCGGCTTTAGCAAT
>JAAGZR010000225.1 GCA_024206155.1 Aliivibrio sp. | reverse complement strand
TTTCTGTAAATTTAGTTATAGCTTTTACCTTTTCGGTCATTACAGTTCCATGAGTCTGTTTATAGCTGTGTGTCCACCTATAACAACACCGCAGCCGATAGCTTGTTTCTTAAAATTCTTAGCATACGCTGCAGCATAAGCATTGCAGTCTACTCCACAACCCACCTGCATACCAAAGACTTTAAAATTTCTTCCAACCATCCACTCAGTATATGCTTGTGTGTGTATGTGTCCCTGCACTGTAGACATCATATCGTTCTTTGCTTTTGTGCGTGCCGTTCCTCCCTCACCATGCACGTATTGAACGCCATCATACACAATTCTATCAACCCAGTTCCAGTCAGTTCCTAGAACTTCGTTGTATGATTTAACCCATCGTTTAGGTATCTGAGAATCAAAAGCTTTTCGCATTATTATTCTGTCGTGATTTCCAATACAAACATCTGCTACAGGAAACTGCTCAACCCACTTCTGTACTTCTTGAATAGCGAAGTCTAGCTCATCACCACCACCCATTCCGTCTGGGTCTGTGGTATGAAAAGAACTGTAGTGGTTATCAATTATATCTCCAATAAATATTACTTGGTTACAATTGTATTTAGCGTAAGTGTCTTTGCAGAATTCAAAGTATCCATCAAGCTCAAAGGGTGCGTGGATATCTCCTACTACCAGGATTCTCCTTTCCTTTTGCGTAATGTTATCAAATGCTGCTTTGCGGTTGCCACTAAGTCGTGGTCTAAAATCTTTTCTATAAGTCATCATCCATTGAATCTATCATTGCTTTCAGTTGTAGGATTAATGTTTTGGCAACCTCTTTACAATGGGTATAATCATGGTCAATTAGAGACTCATATATCTCATCACAAGAGTCGTGAAGCTCGTTAGTTATTGCGTTAACGTGTTTAATTCTTTCGTTCTCAAGTGAGGTGGTTTGCTTCATTAATCTGTATCCATTACGACCAGAAAATCGTTGCCAATTTTGTGGTCTATCTGTTTTATTTGTCTATATATTTTCCTTGAGTTTTTTCTTGCCTCTAATCTTTCTGATTTTGTTGAATCAATTCCCAGGTTAGTATACAAATCACAATCAATACGTAATAATTCATCTATTTTTTTCTTATCACTCCATGATTTAAACTCCGTTATCTTTTCTATGTCGTTAATTGTGTATTCCATTTAAGTATGTATTTAA
>JAAGZR010000224.1 GCA_024206155.1 Aliivibrio sp. | reverse complement strand
CACCTGATCCCATGCCGAACTCAGAAGTGAAACGTAATAGCGCCGATGGTAGTGTGGGGTTTCCCCATGTGAGAGTAGAACATCGCCAGGCTCCTATTTATTTTTACTTTTTTTATAAAAAGTAAAATCAAAAATAGCATTATGCTGAATAGACACTGCGGAGTGGTAGTTCAGTTGGTTAGAATACCGGCCTGTCACGCCGGGGGTCGCGGGTTCGAGTCCCGTCCACTCCGCCACTATACTAAGAAGCCCTAATCGAAAGATTAGGGCTTTTTTACGTCTGTATAAAATTGAATGATGCAGAATAGATACTGCGGAGTGGCAGTTCAGTTGATTAAGCTTTTTATTGTAGAGCTTATTATTTAGAAATTATGTTTTGTTCTAGTAGCATTGTTCTTAATTGCTCTACACGCTTTTTATTTACACCAAAGTCAGAGTGGCCAGTACGAGATTCTGAACGTACAATAAGGTTATTACCTTCTATTCTAAGCTCTAAATCATCAACAAAACGAAAGACCGTACTCGTTGATTCTATTCTGGCGTAGTTTTCTTTAATTACCGCTATTTTTGCACCTTTAAGTTGTTCTGCTATTTGAGCGATAGACTCTATTGTTGTGTTGGGATTGTTTAACGTAAAAGGCGCAGCGCTGAAGTCAGCTCTAGTTTCTAGTGTAGAGATGCAGTTAGGTTTATCTGTACACATCATTTTTGATTTATCTGGCATATTGTCGATCCCTTTACTGCAAGCGGTAAGTGTTAGCAATATTGAAAATATGGATATTATTTTTATCATAGGTAAGTTCATTATTTTGAATAGGCATTGTCAGTATAGAATAAAAAAGGCCAACATCGAAATGTTGGCCAAAGGTTTGGAAGGAAACCTGAATTAATCTATTTCAAAAACTATGATGCTGATAGCATTAGCGAATCCGCTTTTGCTTCTAGATTCGAGTTACCCATTAGATAAGCATCTATTTCTCTAGAGCATTCACGGCCCTCATTAATACAACGTACAATCAGGGATTGACCAGTACGCATATCACCCGCGGCAAAAACACCCTTTTGATTAGTTGCATAACCATCAGTTGCTACGTTACCGCGGTCATCCAGTTTAATATCTAATTGAGCTAATACGCCAGTTGGTTCTGGGTGCAAGAAACCCATAGCCAAGAAGGCTTGCTCACAAGGGATCACTCGTTCACTACCTGCAACTTCATCAAACCCTGGACGCTCACCTGGCTTCGCATCTTGCCAAACAATATCTGCAATACGTAGACCTTTCACATTACCAGCATCATCAGAGATAAATTCTTTAGTCAAAATATTCCAATGACGCTCACAGCCTTCTTCATGAGAAGTAGTAGTTTTCATTATCATTGGGTATTGAGGCCAAGGCATATTTGCAGGGCGTTTCTCAGGCGGGATCGGCATGATCTCAACCTGAGTAATACTTGCTGCACCATGACGATTTGAAGTACCTACACAGTCAGAGCCTGTATCACCACCACCGATAACCACAACATGTTTATCTTTAGCGTGGATCTCCTTAGTTTTAAGATCCATGTTATTAGCACGACGGTTATTTTGACCTAAGAATTCCATCGCAAAGTGAACGCCATTGAGCTCACGTCCTGGAATAGGTAGATCTCTTGGTACTGTAGAGCCGCCAGTGAGTAGAACTACATCAAAATCTTGGCGAAGCTGCTGAGCATTAATATCAACACCAATATGCGCATTTACTTCAAACTTGATACCTGCATCAGCCATTAAGTTGATTTTACGATCAATGATATCCATGCCTAATTTGAAATCAGGGATACCAAAGCGCAGTAGACCACCTACTTTCTCATCGCGTTCGTATACAGTGACAGAGTGACCAGCACTATTTAATTGCTCAGCTGCGGCTAAACCAGCAGGACCTGAACCGATAATAGCAACAGTTTTACCTGTACGAGAACGAGGTTTTTTAGGTTGCGCGTACCCTTCACGGTACGCGGTTTCTACAATCGTTTTTTCGATATTACAGATAGTGATTGGGTCTTGATTGATACCAAGAACACAAGCACTTTCACAAGGAGCAGGGCACACTCGACCGGTGAATTCAGGGAAGTTATTGGTTGAACTTAAGATCTTCCATGCTTCTTCCCAGCTATCACGGTATACCGCATCATTAAACTCAGGAATGATGTTACCAATAGGGCAACCGTTGTGACAAAAGGGAACACCACAATCCATACAACGAGAGGCTTGTGTGCCAATCTTATCGCCAAATTCTTCGTTTAAAACAAACTCTTTATTGTCTTGAATTCGAACAGTTGGGTCGAGTTTCTTTGGTAGCTCGCGACCATGTTCTAAAAATCCAGTAGGCTTACCCATTATACTGCCTCCACTTCTTCCGTTTGTGCCTGTTGTGCTTCAGCTTTACGTTTTTGAAGAACCGCTTTGTAGTCACGCGGCATAACTTTAGCCAGAGAGGCTAAGTTTGCTTCAAAGTTATCTAAGAAAGACTGAGCAACTTCACTTCCTGTGAATTCAACATGCTTAGTTAGCATTTCTAATAGAAGATCTTTATCTTCTTGTTCGATAGGGTCTAGGTCGACGAGTTCAGGGTTTAGTTTGCTTTCGAAATCACCAGATTTATCCCAAACATAGGCAACACCACCGCTCATACCTGCCGCAAAGTTACGACCCGTTGAGCCAAGGATAACGGCAACACCACCAGTCATGTATTCACAACCGTGATCACCAACCCCTTCAACAACGACTTTGGCACCTGAGTTACGTACACAGAAGCGCTCACCAGCCATACCACGAATATACGACTCACCAGAAGTTGCGCCGTAGAAACAAACATTACCGACAATAATGTTATCTTCAGCGACAATCGTTGATTTTGCGTTTGGATAAAGCACTAGCGTACCGCCAGATAAACCTTTACCCCAATAGTCATTCGCATCGCCTTCGACTTCAAATTTCACGCCTTTTGCAAGGAATGCACCTAAACTTTGACCAGCAGAGCCATTGAACTTCACGTTCATTGGTTGTGGTAAGCCTTGGTCTTTATATACTTTTGATATCTCATTCGACAGCATAGTACCTACACTTCGGTCGGTATTTAGGATATCGAACTCAGCAGTAACTGTTTCACCTTTCTCTAGAGCAGGAATAGCAGCTTGGATAAGCTTGCGATCCAGAACATCTTCAAGATTATGCTGTTGTTGAATTTGGTTATAAATTCCATCTTCAGCACGAGGTTGTTCAACGTGTAGTACTGGAGTTAAATCTAAGTTTTTGTATTTCCAGTGGCCGATATCATCACGAACTTTCAGTTTATGAGATTGACCTACCATTTCATCGATAGAGCGGAAACCAAGTTCAGCCATCACTTCTCGTAGACCTTCAGCCATGTATTGGAAGAACGTAACTACGTCTTCTACGCGGCCGTCAAAGCGCTCACGCAATGTTTTATTTTGTGTTGCGATACCAACAGGGCAAGTATTCTTATGACACTTACGCATCATGATACAACCTTCAACAACCAGAGCTGCGGTTGCTACGCCCCATTCTTCAGCACCAAGAAGCGTTGCTACTGCAAGATCTCGAGGTGTTTTCATTTGGCCATCAGACTGAACAACGATACGGTTACGTAAACCATTTTTCAGTAGTGTTTGATGTGTTTCTGCTAGACCAAGTTCCCACGGAAGGCCTGTATGACGGATAGATGACATTGGAGATGCACCTGTACCACCATCAAAACCAGCGATAAGAACGACGTCTGCTTTTGCTTTGGCTACACCAGAAGCGATAGTACCAACACCCGCCTCAGATACTAACTTAACGTTAACGCGACCTTTACGGTTGGCGTTTTTCAGATCGTAAATCAGCTGTGCTAAATCTTCGATTGAATAAATATCATGATGTGGCGGTGGTGAAATCAGACCAACTCCAGGAGTAGAGTGACGTGTTGCACCAATCCAATCATCGACTTTATCACCAGGTAGTTGACCACCTTCGCCAGGTTTCGCACCTTGAGCCATCTTAATTTGTAGCTCATCAGCGTTAGTTAGATAGTAAGAAGTTACACCAAAACGACCAGATGCTACTTGTTTGATAGCAGAACGTTCCCAGTCACCGTTATCTTTTTTCTCAAAACGAATTGGGTCTTCACCACCTTCGCCTGAGTTAGATTTAGCGCCGATACGGTTCATAGCAACAGCAAGTGTTGAATGGGCTTCATGAGAGATCGAACCAAACGACATTGCACCAGTCGCAAAGCGTTTTAGAATATTCTCAATTGGCTCTACTTCTTCTAAAGGAATAGAACCAGCTGGGTTTTTGATAAAGTCTAATTGGCTACGTAGTGTTGCAGCATCATCACCTTGATCATCAACCGCTTTTGCGTATTTCTTAAATTGACCGTAATCTTTATTACGCGTCGATTCTTGAAGCAGTGAAATCGTTTCAGGGTTAAACAGGTGTTTTTCACCACGTTGTTTCCACTGATATACGCCACCCACATCAAGTACTTGAACAGGGATCTCACGAGTTGGATAGCCAACACGGTGACGGATTAGCACTTCTTTTGCGATATCATCAATCGTTAGACCTTGGATACGAGAAACGGTACCAGTGAAGTATTTATCAACCACGGATTTACTGATACCAAGCGCTTCAAAGATTTGAGCGCCATGGTATGACTGCAGTGTTGAGATACCCATCTTAGAGAAGATCTTAAGTAGGCCACCGTTAACCCCTTTACGGTAGTTATCAAACAATACTTTTGGATGTACTGTTGGGTCTAGCTTTTTAACTCGTTGAAGTTCAACAATGGTTTCAATCACTAAATATGGGTTAACTGCGTTTGCGCCGTAACCAACCAATGTTGCAAAGTGATGTGTTTCACGAGCATCACCCGTTTCAATCACGATGTCACATTTAGCACGTAAACCTTTACGAATTAGGTGGTGATGAACTGCACCAACGGCAAGCATTGCAGGGATAGCTGCGTGGTTTGAGTTTACAGCGCGGTCTGTTAGTAGAATGATAGAGTAACCATCGATTACTGCATCTTCAGCATACTGACAGATACGTTTAAGTGCGCGCTCAAGTTTGCCAGCATCTTCATTGGCTTGGAAAACGATATCCAGTGTTTTTGCTTGTAGATGTTCGTTATCAATAGCACGCAGTTTTTCTAGCTCAGAGTTAGAAAGAACTGGTGATTCAAGTTCAACTTTTTGACAGTGCTCAGGCGTTTCAGCAAGTAAGTTTTGGTCTTTACCTAAGTAGGTGTTTAGCGACATAACCATACGCTCACGGATCGGGTCGATCGGTGGGTTAGTTACTTGGGCAAACAACTGCTTAAAATAGTTAGATAAATGCTGTGATTGATGAGATAGAATCGCCAGTGGCCAATCGGCACCCATTGCAGTTAATGGCTCATAAGCCGTTTTTGCTAACGGAAGGATAATCTCATTCACTTCTTCAGAGGTAACACCAAACGCTTGTTGACGGTTAAGGAGGCGCTCAGGAGAAGGTTGGCTGTATTGGTTTGTTGCTTCAGGCAGCTTATTTAAGCTTAATAGGTTCTCTTCAACCCACTTTTCATAAGGCTGTGATTTCGCAATACCATCTTTTACTTCTTCATCAGAAATAATGCGCCCTTGCTCTAAGTCAGCAACAAAGATACGACCCGGTTGCAGACGACCACGGAACTCAACATTTTCTGGGGCAATTTCAACAACACCAGATTCTGATGCCATGACAAGGAAATCATCTTTTGTCACGGTATAGCGAGAAGGGCGAAGACCATTACGGTCAAGTGTAGCACCTACTTGAACACCGTCGGTGAAACAAACAGACGCAGGGCCATCCCAAGGTTCCATTACGTTCGCGTGGTATTGATAGAACGCACGACGTGTAGGATCCATGTTTTTATTTTCTTGCCACGCTTCAGGGATCATCATCATTAATGCGTGCGGCAAGCTACGGCCAGAAAGAACCAGCAGTTCTAATGCCATATCAAAGTTCGATGAATCAGAGCTGCCTTCCTGACAAATCGGAAGTAGCATATCCATTTCTTGCTGACTAAATAAATCAGATTCGATGATAGCTTCACGTGCTTTCATCCAGTTCAAGTTACCACGAACGGTGTTGATCTCACCATTATGAGCAATGTAACGGAATGGTTGAGCCAGACGCCAGCGAGGGAAAGTATTAGTAGAGAAACGAGAGTGAACTAGCGCTAATGCCGTCACCATCGTTGGATTTTGTAAATCTAGGAAGTACTGTGGGACTTGCTCAGTCGTTAATTGACCTTTATAGACAAGTGTTTTATACGATAGAGAGTTGATATAGAAATCATCACCAATATTAGAAATACTTTCCAAACAGACTCGAACGGTGTAGTTACGTAGAACATACAATTTACGTTCAAGCTCTTCTGGGGTCATTGATGGACCTCCAGAAATAAATACATGCTCAAATTGAGGCTCTGTACTTAGTGGGTCATCGCCTAGCATTGAATTATCAACAGGAAGAACACGATAACCAATGATTTCTAAATCAAGACGCTGAGCATTACGCTCTAAAATATCTCTACACTGTTGACGCTTATGCTCATCCTTAGGGAATAAGACAACACCAACACCGTATTTCTCAAAAGATGGCAGTTTAATACCAAGTTTTACGGCTTCTTCTAATAAAAACTCATGCGGCTTTTGTAAAAGAATACCCGCGCCATCACCACTGCATGGGTCACAGCCTTGACCACCGCGATGCTCCATACGAGCAAGCATATCAAGTGCTTGAGTGACTACATCATGAGATTTGCGGTTTTTGAGGTGAGCGACAAAACCGATACCACACGCATCATGCTCCAACTCGGGAGTATACATGCCTTGTGTATTCTGATCTCTATCTACCATAGATACATCCTTCCAGTATTATGCAGACACAACTTCTCTACGTAAGTTTCTGTCTAGTCCTTTGCTAAATTTTAAATCGCACTTGCTGTGAGTTAGTCTCAAGAGGTAGCAAGTTTGAATCCATTCTGGTGTTTGCGGGCATCACTTAATATGACGTGCAAACAAACCCAATCCATTGTGGTATCTAATCAAATACACCTTTATCCATTGTATTTGATGTTTGACAGTAAATACCACTATCGAAAAGCCACAACATTCGTGTTGGTGGCAAATTAAACCATTTAACGATGTAACTATCCTACATTTTTGTCATATTAAATACCAACGAAAGTTGCACGTAATTTTCACTTTTTTTACTCAAAATGAATAAGTATTTATAATAATTCGGCTTTTTTCGCGATAAAATGCCTCTTTATGCGCCTTTTCTTGATATAAATTACAATTAAGATGGGTGAATTTCGATATTATTTACGGTCTTTTTTTACAAGCGAGTTAGCAACTTTCACAAATAGGAGTGAGACTTCTTTTTATTTGTGAGCTAAGTGTTTGATTTATTGTTTGGTTATCGCAATGCAACTTCATGAACTAGCAAATACCTTTGGGCAAGATCTACAACGCCGTTATGGCGAAAAAGTACATAAACTTACTCTTCATGGTGGTTTTAGTTGCCCTAATAGAGATGGAACGATTGGAAAGGGGGGGTGCACCTTTTGTAATGTCGCTTCATTTTCTGATGAACAAGAGCAGTTCAAATCGATTCATGATCAACTGACAGATAGAGCTGGGGAAGTACAGAGAGCGAAAAAGTATCTTGCTTATTTTCAGGCGTATACGAATACCTTTGCTGAAGTGCAGGTATTAAGAAGTATGTATGAAGAAGCACTGAAGTCAGCCAATATTGTAGGGCTATGTGTTGGTACTCGTCCTGATTGCGTGCCAGATGCCGTATTGGATTTATTAAAAGGGTATGTTGACGATGGTTATGAAGTTTGGCTAGAACTAGGCTTACAAACTGCAAATGATAAAACGTTAAAGCGTATTAATCGAGGTCATAATTTTGCCTGTTATGATGAGATTACTCGTAAGGCGAGATCGCTTGGAATTAAAGTATGTACTCATTTAATTATTGGTTTGCCAGGAGATACTCAAGATGACTACCGAACGACATTAGCAAAGGTACTTGAAACGGGTACCGATGGATTAAAGCTGCATCCTTTGCATATCGTAGAGGGAAGTACCATGGCAAAAGCATGGCGAGCAGGAAAAATTGAAGCACCAGAGATGGATGATTATGTTGATATGGCTTGTGAGTTAATCCGATTAACGCCACCAGAGATTGTGTATCATCGAGTGTCAGCAACAGCAAGACGACCTACTTTACTTTCGCCATTATGGTGTGAGCCTCGATGGTTAGGGTTAACAAATGTTGGTATGGCTTTAAATAAAAAAGGGGCTCAAGGCTCTTTAATTAACCAACCCTTTAAATATACCGCTCCAGTATTGAAAAAATAACTCAAATAGGGCTAACCCTGATATTATTTAGCTGAATACTATCAGGGTGTGTTTATGAAGCAGTTAAAAATTCTCGCGCAATTTTATGTCGATCTCATGGTGAGACTTGGCATTGTTCGTTTTAGTCTCTTACTTGCCATTGCATTAGTCGCATTGGCCGTTATTGTCCAAGTTGGCGTTACACTTGTATTAAGTGGTGAAGTTAATGACCTAGACATTGTCCGTTCCGTTTTTTTTGGTTTGCTTATAACGCCTTGGGCTGTCTTTTTCTTATCTGTCGTCGTTGAACATTTAGAAGACTCACGTCAGAGACTTTCTAAATTAGTCAGTAAGATGGAAGATATGCGCACTCGTGATTTAGAGTTAAATAAAAAATTACAGGGCAATGTTAAGAAACTTAACCAAGAAATTGAAGAGCGTGAAAAAGCTGAAGATGCTCGACAAGAAGCGATGGAAGATCTTGAAAATGAAGTCTTTCAACGTGAAAAAGCACAATTAGAGTTAGCAGAACAAACTGCATTACTCCGCTCTTATTTAGATACTTCTCCAGATATTATTTATTACCGAAATGCACTAGGTTTATTTTCTGGCTGCAATAAAGCTATGGAAGAGCTGACGGGTAAATCAGAAAAAGAATTAATTGGTTTATCTCCTAAAGACGTTTATAACGCAGAGGTTGCTGCAAAAGTTATTGATACCGATAGACAGGTACTGCAAGATAATAAAGCATTAACTTATGAACAATGGCTAGATTACCCTGATGGGCGAAAAGCATGTTATGAGCTCAGTAAAATTCCTTTCTATAGTAAATCGGGACGTCATCTTGGTTTGGTCGGTTTTGGGCGAGATATAACAGAGCGCAAAGAGTATGAAGAGGCACTACAAAAAGCCAGTCGAGATAAAACTACCTTTATTTCTACCATTAGCCACGAATTACGCACGCCACTAAATGGCATTGTTGGTTTAAGTCGTATGCTATTAGATACCTGTCTTGATGATGAACAGCATAACTATATGCGAACCATTAATGTCAGTGCGATCACGCTTGGTAATATCTTTAACGATATTATCGACATGGATAAGTTTGATCGTCGTAAATTAGAATTACTTCCAAAACCTCTTGATTTTATTAGTTTTGTTACTGAGATGGAAAATATTTCAGGTTTGATGGCTGAGCAAAAAGGTCTTCGTTTCGATCTTGAGCGATTAACAGACTTACCGGCAAATATTAGTGTTGATAGTACACGTTTGCGGCAGGTGCTTTGGAACCTAGTTGGTAATGCCACTAAATTTACCAAAGAAGGTAGCGTTATAATGTCGATTAGTGCTCAAATTCATTCAGACAGTGCTGAGATCACTTTTGAGGTTGAAGATACAGGGATCGGGATCCCTGAATCAGAATTAAATAATGTTTTCGCCATGTATTATCAAGTTAAGCAAGGTAAAGATAATCTTCATGCGGTTGGAACTGGAATAGGCTTAGCGGTATCTAAAGAGCTTATAAACCTGATGGATGGCGATATTACGGTAAGCAGTGAGCTAGGTTTTGGTAGTACATTTACCGTAACGATCAATGTGCCATTAGTCGATTCTGTAGAAGAAGAAGAGGCGATGCCGGAAGTAAAAAGCGAGAAGTCACTACGTATCTTTATGTTGGAAGATATTGAATTGAATATCACGGTAGCTTGCTCGCTGCTTGAAAGTCTCGGGCATACTGTTGATGTTGCTATGTGTGGTGAAGATGCTCTTAACCAATTTGATCCAACCAAATACGATTTAGCATTACTTGATATTCAATTGCCAGATATGACAGGGTTTGATGTTGCTCAAGCATTAAGAGAAAGGTTTGATCAATTACCGCCACTCGTTGCTTTAACAGCTAATTTATTGAAAGAAAAAGATGAATATTTTAAAAAAGGCATGGATGAAGCAATAAGCAAACCTCTTAGCGTGAAAGCATTAACAGAGGTGCTTCAGCTATTTTCGATGCCGGATAAGAAAATAATTCACAAGCAATTACAGCAACCGATTAAAACGGCTGAGCAATTGGAAAATGAGCAATTGATTGAGCGTTTATTGGATGTGGAGATGCTAGAGTCATATATTGATATTGTTGGTACGAAACCTGTTTATGCCAGTATAGAAATGTTTGAAAAAAGCATGAAGGAATACATTCAAATCTTAGACACCAACATGACAGCAAGAGATCAAGACGGTATTGTATTTGAAACGCATAAGATGAAAGGTGCTGCAGGCTCTATTGGATTAAAGCGTATTCAGCAAATCGCTCAAAAGGCTCAATCGCCAGAATTACCAGCATGGTGGGAAAATATTGATGATTGGGTTGAAGAGATAAAAAATGAATATGAAAATGATATTAAAATATTAAAAATCTGGTTAGAGCAGCAAAATAAATAAGGAATAGCATGAAAAAGGTACTATTAGCTTCAGTAATGGTCGTTGCGTTATTAGGGTGTCAAATGACAACTGAGCAAAAAGCAGATTGGAAGCAAGATAATAAAATTGAAATGATGAATGCTCAAATTCAACTTGATTCCGCAGTATGGATTGATCAAATGCCAACCATAGGCGAAGAAACAGATGAGAGTAAGGTTAATTTTGCACTGACATTAACATCAGAACAAGTAATTGCACCCGAGTTAATGATTGATAAAGTTATTCTTCGTCAAGAAAACAACTCGTGGTCATTATCAGATGATGAGTTCGAAGTAAGAGTTCATGATAACCATACATGGGAAGTTACAGGTCAATCTTTCTATGAGATAGATGTGACACAAGTTATTGATATTGCTATTGAAGTAAATAATGAGTGGATTGTTGAAACTGATGTTCAGATCGATACTGTTTACTAGTTGTTTTGTATAAACTAAAAATGCCCAACTATCATTAGCTGGGCATTTTTTATTGGGTAAAAATAAAAGAGGCTTATAGCTCTTCTAAATCACCACAAAAACGGTAACCTTCACCGTGAATCGTAGCAATGATCTCTGGAGTATCAATTACTGATTCAAAGTGCTTACGAATACGACGAATCGTCACATCAACCGTACGATCGTGCGGCTTAAGCTCACGACCTGTCATTTTTTTCAGAAGATCAGCACGAGTCTGGATCTTACCTGGGTTTTCACAGAAGTGAAGAAGAGCACGGAACTCTGAGCGAGGAAGCTTGTAGCTTTCACCGCTTGGACTAACAAGAGATCGGCTATTAATTTCAACTGTCCAGCCATTGAACGCATAGCGCTCAACTGTTTTCTTATCTTCAACAGTTGTGCTTTGGTTCATTGAACGAGTTAATAGGTTACGAGCACGAATAGTAAGTTCGCGAGGGTTAAATGGCTTAGTGATGTAATCATCAGCGCCAATTTCTAAACCTAAAATCTTATCGACTTCGTTATCACGGCCTGTTAGGAACATAAGAGCCATATCACCACGCTCGCGAAGTTCACGAGCAAGAAGAAGGCCATTTTTTCCTGGAAGGTTGATATCCATAATCACAAGATTAAGTTGTTGCTCAGAAAGCACAGTATGCATCTCTTCGCCATCACTCGCTTCAAAAACATTGTAGCCTTCAGCTTCAAAAATGCTTTTGAGTGTATTACGAGTCACGTGTTCATCTTCAACGATTAGGATCTGAGGGGTTTGCATGGGCGGTACCTAACTAACTGGTTAAAGTCAAAAGTAGAATCAATAGTATCAATTCTATAATAAATAATTTACAAATAGGAAATAGATTCTTCAATAGTCAACTAAAATGTTAATTGAAGAATAGAAACCTAAACGGTACGCCATCCTTGGTGAGTGTTATTGAATACATAATCAAATAACATAATAAAGCTCTAAATTCGTGAGCTACTCGCTGAAACTCCTATAGAAGTGAGATTTTAATCCCTTAACACCATTCTAACAATAAGCGATTTTTATTTCCATACATTTTATTGATTTAAGTCAATATCAACTAAGGTCAATACAGTGTAGTAATAAGTATAGGCACATATCTATATTAAAATTGTAAATATCTATGCGACATATCGCTAAGTGTTTTAACAAACGTTGTTATTGTAGAGTCAACTTTACAAACAAGGAGAAAATAAAATGGATTTATTACCTGATATTTGTGATCAATTTGAAGAGAAAGTACATCTGATTGATATCGAGTTTAAAAACTATGGTGGAAAAGCATGCTTTTATGGTGAAATTGTAACAGTTCGTTGTTATCAAGATAACTCTTTAGTAAGAGAGGTTTTGCAAACTAGCGGAAAAGGCAAGGTGTTAGTGATTGATGGTAACGGCTCTTGCCAAAAAGCGTTATTAGGTGATCAAGTCGCTACGCTTGCGGTAGAAAACCAATGGGAAGGGGTTATCGTTTATGGTGCAGTGCGAGATGTCGGTGCGATACAGAATATGCCATTAGGTTTGAAAGCGCTAAATGCCTCCCCATTTAAGACAGAAAAAAGAGGAGCAGGAGAAAAACAAGTGTCGGTCACGATTAATACTCAGATCATTTCGCCAGGTGATTATATTTATGCTGATCTTAATGGGGTATTGATGAGTAAAGAGTTGTTAATTTAATTGCAGAAGTTAAATCTATGAAATTTTATTTTATAGATAATAATCAATAAATTGAGATGGTATGTACTTCTTTTGTTAGGAGGATGAATAAACTTTTGGTTGACTTGTAAGCAGAAAATAAGGTAGTTATGGTGTATCGCAATCATTTATTTCAGAGTTTTTATAATATGTTTACTATCAGCTCAATGATTATTACCACAACAATTACCGGCATCATGGTTGCTGGGGTGGGTTGATACGCGTAAGTATTTTAAAAAGCCCGCCCTGATTTTCAGAGCGGGTTTTTTTTTGCAATTTCGTTACTAATTCTTAACTGTATTCTTTCATTATTGACCGAAAAGGTTATTATGCTAAGAGCAGTAAGGATACTGCAGTAACACTCGTTTTTAGGGAGGATAGAAATGCGAGTATTAAAGTTTGGTGGTTCGTCATTAGCCGATGCAGATCGTTTTTTACGTGCCGCAGATATTATTGCCAATAATGCACAACAGCAAGACGTTTCAGTTGTGTTATCAGCACCAGGAAAAGTGACTAATAAATTAGTTTCTGTGGTGGATAATGTTCTTAGCAATGGAGAAGCGGAATTACAGATTACAGAACTAGAATCTACGTTTATTCAGTTATTTGATGGTATTTCTAACGCTCTTCCGCAAGTTGATCTTAAAACGCTTGAGAACAAGCTAAAAGACTCTCTTTCTCAACTTCGTCAATACGTCCATGGGATCACCTTATTAGGTATGTGTCCAGATAACGTATACGCAAAAATTATCAGTAAAGGCGAACGCATTTCTATTGTAACAATGAAAGCGGTGCTTGAGGCCAAAGGCCAACCAGCAAGTCTGATTGATCCTGTTAAATATCTATACGCACGCGGTGATTTTCTTGAAGGTGCTGTTGATGTTGATATCTCAACGCTCAACTTTAAAAATGAACCTTTGCCTTCTGGGCATGTAAACATTATGCCGGGTTTTACTGCGGGTAATGCAAAAGGTGAATTAGTTACTCTGGGTCGTAATGGTTCAGATTATTCTGCAGCTGTACTTGCAGCTTGTCTTCGTGCTGAATGTTGTGAGATCTGGACCGATGTTGACGGTGTCTATAATTGTGACCCTCGATTAGTTGATGATGCACGTTTATTAAAATCATTAAGCTATCAAGAAGCAATGGAGCTCTCTTATTTTGGTGCCTCTGTTCTACATCCAAAAACAATCGCACCTATCGCGCAATTCCATATTCCTTGTTTGATTAAAAACAGTTTTAATCCTCAAGGCCCTGGTACTTTAATTGGACAGGATACTGGCGAAGATAATCTTGCGATTAAAGGGATTACAACACTAAACAACTTAACAATGGTTAATGTTAGTGGCCCAGGTATGAAGGGCATGGTTGGCATGGCAAGCCGTGTATTTGGTGCGATGTCTACTTCTGGTATCTCCATTGTTCTTATTACACAATCCTCTTCAGAGTACAGCATCAGTTTCTGTATTGAAGCTGAAGACAAATGTAAGGCTGAGCAAGTATTAAGAGAAGCGTTTGAACTTGAATTAAAAGATGGCTTACTAGAACCTGTAGAATTCACTGATAACGTAGCAATTGTTACCTTAGTTGGTGATGGTATGCGTACATCTAAAGGTGTGGCATCTCAATTCTTTACTTCATTAACAGAAGTTAACGTTAATATTATTGCCATTGCGCAAGGTTCTTCAGAGCGAGCAATTTCAGCTGTTATTCCAGAAGATAAAATCTCTGAATCAATTAAAGCCTGTCACGAGAACTTATTTAACAGTAAGCACTTTTTAGATGTGTTTGTTGTTGGTGTTGGTGGCGTTGGTGGTGAACTTGTCGATCAGATTAAGCGTCAGCAACCAAAACTGGCAGAGAAAGGCATTGAGATCCGTGTTTGTGGTCTAGCAAATAGCCGTGGTTTATTGCTTGATAGTAAAGGTATTCCGCTAGAAGCTTGGCGCGATCGTATGAGTAATACGTCAGAAGAATTTAGTTTAGCTCGATTGATTGCTTTAGTTCAACGTAACCACATTATTAACCCTGTGATTGTCGATTGTACTTCTGATCATGGAATTGCTGCTCAGTATGTTGATTTCTTATCTGCTGGTTTCCATGTTATTACGCCAAACAAAAAAGCCAATACCGACTCAATGGCGTATTATCATCAATTGCGCAATGCTGCACGCGGTACTCGTCGTAAATTCATGTATGAAACAACGGTTGGTGCCGGCTTACCTGTTATTGAAAACTTGCAAAACCTTATTGCAGCAGGTGATGAGCTTGAGAAGTTCAATGGCATTTTATCTGGCTCTTTATCTTATATCTTCGGTAAGTTAGATGAAGGTATGTCGTTAAGCGAAGCAACAAATGTCGCAAAACAAAACGGCTTTACTGAGCCTGATCCTCGTGATGATCTTTCAGGTATGGATGTCGCTCGTAAGTTGCTTATTCTTGCTCGTGAATCAGGCCTTGAAATAGAGTTAGATGATGTAGAAGTTGAGCAAGCTCTACCACCAGGTTTTGATGATTCTGGCACAGTTGATGAGTTTATGGCTCGTCTTCCTGAAGCGGATGCTTATTTTGCTCAAGAGTCAGCAAAAGCGGCAGCAGAAGGTAAAGTGTTGCGCTATGTTGGTGAAATCCTAGAAGGTAAATGTAAGGTACGCATTGCTGCTGTTGATGGTGATGATCCTATGTTTAAAATCAAGGATGGTGAGAATGCGTTGGCTTTTTATAGCCGTTATTACCAACCAATCCCATTAGTATTACGTGGTTACGGTGCTGGTACTGAAGTGACCGCAGCTGGTGTATTTTCGGACTTAATGCGTACCCTTGGTTGGAAGTTAGGAGTATAAAAATGAGTGTTGTCGTTTATGCTCCAGCATCAATTGGTAATGTAAGTGTTGGCTTTGATGTATTAGGTGCCGCAGTTTCTCCTATTGATGGCACATTACTGGGTGATCGTGTTTTAGTTGAATTAGGAACAGAAGCTTTCACTTTAGCAACCGCAGGTAGCTTTGTAGATAAGCTACCTGAGAACCCAAAAGAAAATATTGTTTATGATTGCTGGCGTGTATTTGAAAGAGAGCTTGTAAAAAAAGGCACTGAACTTAAACCTATTCATATGGTACTTGAGAAGAACATGCCAATTGGCTCTGGGCTTGGTTCTAGCGCCTGTTCGATTGTAGCCGCATTAGATGCATTGAATTTATTTCATGATAAACCATTAACAGACATGGAAGTGTTGGCGTTAATGGGTGAGATGGAAGGGCAGATATCAGGTGGTATTCATTATGATAATGTTGCTCCTTGTTATCTTGGTGGTCTGCAATTAATGGTTGAAGAGTTAGGTATTATTAGCCAAGAAGTTCCGTGTTTTGATGAATGGTATTGGGTGATGGCATACCCAGGAATTAAAGTATCAACAGCAGAAGCGCGTGAGATTTTACCTTCTCAATACCGCCGTCAAGATGTGATAGCACATGGTCGTAATTTAGCAGGCTTTATTCATGCATGTTATTCAAAGCAGCCTGAACTAGCTGCGAAAATGATTAAAGATGTGGTGGCTGAACCCTATCGTGAACGCTTATTACCTAACTTTGCGAAAGCGCGTGAATATGCAGCATCAGCAGGAGCGCTGACAACTGGGATCTCTGGTTCTGGTCCAACGCTGTTTAGCATTTGTAAAGATAAAGACGTAGCTGAGCGAGTATCTCGTTGGCTACAAGAAAACTACGTACAAAATGATGAAGGATTTGTCCATGTTTGTCGTTTGGATAAGCAAGGCTCACAAGTAACAGGAAGTAAACTATGAAGCTGTATAACATAAAAGAAAATGATGAACAGGTCTCTTTTGGTCAAGCTGTTCGTCAAGGTTTAGGTCGTAATCAAGGGCTATTTTTTCCATCAGAATTGCCTAAGTTTGATGATGTTGATGCGCTTCTAGCTGAAGATTTTATTCCTCGTAGCACTAAGATTTTATCTGCGTTTATTGGTGAGGAATTATCACAAGATACAGTGAAAAGCATGGTCGAAAATGCGTTTCAATTCCCTGCGCCAATTCATGCGGTAAAAGAGGGCGTTTATGCGCTTGAATTATTTCATGGACCGACATTAGCGTTTAAAGATTTTGGTGGTCGTTTTATGGCGCAATCTTTAGCTGCGGTGACAGAAGGTAATGAACAAATTACGATTCTAACGGCGACATCAGGTGATACTGGTGCAGCCGTTGCTCACGCATTCTATGGTATGGATAACATTAAAGTCGTTATTCTTTATCCAAAAGGAAAGATCAGCCCGCTGCAAGAAAAGTTATTTTGTACACTAGGCAAGAATATTCATACCGTTGCCGTTGATGGTGACTTTGATGACTGTCAGGCATTAGTTAAACAATCGTTTGATGATGCTGAGCTACGTAAAGAAGTTGGACTGAATTCAGCAAACTCAATTAATATCAGTCGACTAATGGCGCAAATTTGTTACTACTTTGAAGCGGTATCTCAGCTGCCAAAAGAAAAACGTAGTGATGTCGTTATCTCAGTACCAAGTGGTAATTTTGGTAATTTAACCGCAGGCCTGTTAGCTAAATCATTAGGCTTACCAGTTAAGCGCTTTATTGCTGCAACTAATGTCAATGATACGGTACCGCGCTATCTTGAAACGGGTAAGTGGGAGCCAAAAACGACGATTCCAACAATCTCAAATGCAATGGACGTGAGTCAGCCAAATAACTGGCCTCGAATCGAAGAATTATGTCAGCGTTTAGGTTGGGGATTAGAAACGCTTGGTAAAGGTGCGGTAACGGATGAGCAAAGCGCAGAAACACTAAAAGCGATGAATGCTGAAGGGTATTTATGTGAGCCACATGGTGCCATTGCTTATCGTATTCTTGAAGAGCAACTTAATGAAGGTGAAACTGGGCTTTTCTTATGTACAGCACATCCGGCGAAGTTTAAAGAAGTTGTAGATGATATCTTAGGTGGAGATCTGGAATTGCCAGCACCACTAGCGAAACATAATGCAATGGAGCTGCTATCTGAAGATCTTGCTAATGACTTTGATGCATTAAAAGCAGTATTACGTAAAGTTCAATAATACTGTTGAGATAAAAAAGCCCCTGCTTAACCTTAAAGTCAGGAGCATATATCTACAAATATAAAAAATGGCACTCATGAGCAATGAGTGCCATTTTTATTGAATTCAATCTACTCTAAAATTATAGAGTTTCAGTGAATGTACGTGCGATCACGTCTTTTTGTTGTTCTGTTGTTAGAGAGTTAAAACGCACAGCATAACCAGAAACACGGATAGTCAGTTGTGGGTAGTTCTCTGGGTGTTTAACAGCATCTTCTAATGTATCACGTTGTAGAACGTTCACATTTAGGTG
>JAAGZR010000223.1 GCA_024206155.1 Aliivibrio sp. | reverse complement strand
TGTTCCTGATGCAGGTATTCTAGCGGATATCTCAACTATCGCGATTAAAGGCCTTGTGCTTTTCCCAATCATTCTTGGTGGCTTTATTGGTTACTCTATTGCGGACAAACCAGCACTAGCGCCTGCATTTATTGCATCAGGCATTATGGCTGATTTAGGTGGCGGCTTCCTTGGTTGTATCGTTGCTGGTTTCATTGCTGGCGGTGTGGTTCTTCAACTTAAGAGACTGCCTATCCCAGCACATTTAAGCGCACTAGGCGTTTACTTTATCTATCCTCTTGTTGGTACGCTAGTGTCTGCGGGTATCGTAATGTGGGGCTTAGGTGCTGCTATCTCTTCTTTCATGGTTGGCATGAATGAATTCCTAGCATCGATGGCGGGTTCTTCTAAAGCAGTACTTGGTGCGATTCTTGGTGGAATGACGGCGTTTGATATGGGTGGCCCAATCAACAAAGTAGCAACGCTATTCGCTCAAACACAAGTAAACACACAACCATGGTTAATGGGTGGCGTTGGTATCGCGATTTGTACTCCACCACTAGGTATGGCGCTTGCAACATTCTTATTTAAGAAGAAATTCTCTAAAGAAGAGCAAGAAGCAGGTAAAGCAGCAGCTATCATGGGTTCAATTGGTATCTCTGAAGGTGCAATACCATTTGCAGCAAATGACCCAATGCGTGTGCTTCCATCTATCGTAATCGGCGGCATGGTTGGTTGTGTGTTTGGTTTCATGACTGACGTATTACTTCATGCACCTTGGGGCGGCTTAATTACAGCACCTGTCTCTAGCAACATCCCTATGTATGCTGTGGGTATTGTGCTTGGTTCACTAACAACAGCACTTATCGTTGGCTTCTGGAAACCAGTGGTTGTAGAAGATGAAACAGCGGCGGTAGAACCTGTACAAGCTCAAGCAGTAGTTGCTGGTGAAGGTGAAGGTGAGTACGATGTTCTAGCGGTTACATGTTGTCCTTCAGGTGTAGCACACACATTCATGGCTGCAAAAGCGCTAGAGAAAGCAGGCGCAGCAGCAAGCATCAAGATTAAAGTCGAAACTCAAGGCTCTAACGGTTTAGTGAATAAATTGACTGCAAAAGATGTGGCGAATGCGAAGTTTATTATCCTTGCTCATGATATTCCAGTAAAAGAGTCTGACCGTTTTGCAAATATTCGCCAAGTTGAATGTTCAACAAAAGAAGCAATGAAAAACGCGTTAACACTGATTCAAGGTTAACAGTAAAATACAGAAAAGATTAACCATCTTCTCTGAATAAAACACCTAACTAAAAGTCTCTTAATCCCCCTAGAGGCTTTTTTTTGTTTGGTTTATCCTCCTTAGTACATAAATAACTGTAATTTTGTGGTATTAGTTCAAATTTTTAATCATGCAAATAACTAATTAATTTAAACTGAAATATATTCCGCTCGAATTTAAATTAACTGTTTGGACTGTATGAAAAAAACATATATTGCGTGTTTAATTCCAGCTATTTTAGCCAGTGGATTTGCCGTCGCTGCTCAACAAAATGCAGAGAAAGTTTACTTTAGTCAAAAAGATCTAGGCTCAGATATTCAGGGAAGCCTGCTTGGTAGCGTTAGTTTGGCACAAAGCTTAACATTGCCAACAACGAATAAAATTCCAAATGACCGTCATCCGCATCTGGTTTCATTACGTAAAACATTGGTTATTTTTGAACCGTTAGCAAATGAAATCAATCCGAACGAATCAATTACACTTATCGCAAAAAATGCGCAAGGTGAAACAGTGCATCAAGCAGCAATGCAATTGCCTGCTGACCAACCTAAAATTGCAAGCCAACTTGATCTTGATATTAATGCGGTAAAACCAGAAAAATTCGATCATAAAGTAATGGGTAATGGCCCATTAGCAAGTATTGCTGAAGCGCAGGGAGAGATGGAATTTAGGAAGTTGCTTGCTAAGCATAATACCATTCATGTGGAGACCGCTGATGGTAGTTGGGCAAAGAACTTTATTCTTCCTGAAGGAAAAGGATTTCATGATAAACGCATTACTTTTAGTTCATATGCTGGTTATAAATCATTCATTACTTACACATCAGGTACAGATACATTAAGTGCAGGTAATGAATTGACGTATCATAACATTGATGGCAAATGGTACAGCAAAGGTGATATGGATATCAATAATGTCGCTTACAGTGATAAAGCCTACACGGTTGCGTTGCCGGCAGATGTCATGAAACCAGGATTGACATTAACGTTTACAACAAACGAAGGACAAGAAGGCATACTGACTGATATTAAAGTAGGTGCAAACACAAACTTCGTTCTTAATGCGGTTGATATTGGCTTATTAACTGAGCCACGTAATGCGTTTTCATTCGCAAAAGAACGTGAATTACAGCGACAATATTTCCAAAATATTCAAGTAAGTAAACTGACGGTAAACCCGTATGAGTCTATTCATTTCCCTGAAATTATGTTGCCAGATGGTCGATTACTGCAAGATGTCGATCCAAGTACAGCGGATGGTTACGGCAGTGACTCGCATTACCGTGTCGCTCGTGAGTTAGTGTCTGCGGGCATTAACAGTGCAAACTATGGTGTAAACTCATCTTATGTACGTAGTGCTACCGCTTGGAATATTGATAACCCTTACCATGCCGTTCAAGTAACAGTAAATATGTCGGTAGGTAAATACACTGGCGGCTTAATCAATCACGGTATGCTAGGTTCTTACGTGGGTGTTGCATCGGTTGCTAACTCTACAGGTAACGAATTTAGCCATGAAGTGGGTCATGAGTTTGGCGTTGGCGCTCATTACCCAGGTGGTTTTAACGGTGCAGTACATAACCGTTCAACTGAGCGTAACTCTGCATGGGGATGGGATGCCAATAAGAACATCTTTATTCCAAACTTCACTCGTGAAGCGAACAATCAAAGCATGTGTGCTGAAGGTGGATGTGCAGAACCATTTGCTGGTCACATGTTTGGTAAAGGCACCATGTCTGGTGGTTGGCCACTATATCCTTCGCAAAATGCATACACGCTTTTAGCACCTTATGAATCAAGTGTGTTCCAAGATGCGATGGAATCAAAAGCGAACTTTGATCTGAATTCATCAACTGGCTACAGTAAATGGGATCATGAAACGCAAAGCATGGCACCATGGACGTATAGCGTGAATGATGATCTTGGTCGTCTGTTAACGACGATCTCTGATACTGATTCATTGCATGAGTTTGGAGCAGAAGATACTAAGCTTCAAGAGCTTTATGCAACGTACAACCTAATCCATTTCAATATGGGCAATGGTTACTGGGCAAGAGATATTCATCTTACTAACGATGTTGCTTTTGAAGGTAAGATCGCGTTTGTTGAATCGTCGGCAGGATGGACCGCTTATTTACACCTAAATGGTACAACGATTTCATTACCAACGGGCAGTAAGTTTGCCTACCAATACACCAATGGTGAATGGGTTGAGATTGAAAACGATGTTCTAAATAAGAAGGTTGAACTAACACCATCGAAACAAGGCGTAGCGGTAACAACACTTGTGGGTTACTACGATCCTGAAAACACATTACCAAGCTACATTTACCCTGCACTGCACGGTGCGTATGGCTCTGTGTATGAAGATAACTTCAGCTCTTCTTCTTGTCAGTTAGAGGTGATGACACAAGAAGCGGGAGTGAAAACGTATAATTTACATAACCGTCGTTTAACAACAGGTAAGATGAACCGTTTTCACGTCAACGTTGAGACTGCTCTGAAACCATATCAAGCGAATGTCGTGTGTAATGATGAAACATTAGATAGCATTGAACTGGCAGCGCCAAAAGCACCACTAAAAGTAAGCATTATTACTACTGAATCAGGTTTTGCGCCTGAGATTATCGGTGCAGATAATGTAGTTCTTGCTCAAGGTACTGAGTTTGATCCATTAGCAGGTGTAAAAGCGACAGATGATTATGATGGTGATGTAACATCATCGATCATTGTTGAGGGTGTTGTTGATACAAATATCGCAGGTCGTTATACCTTAACTTATAAAGCGTATGATAATGCAGGCAGTGAATCAGTTGTCACTCGTCAGATTGATGTACAAAGTGAAAAACCAGTTTTTGCGGGCATTAATGATTTAACGATTGATGCAGGTACAGCGTTTGATCCAATGTCTGGTGTATCAGCAACCGATGCAGAAGATGGTGATATTTCACCTAAAATTCAGGTATCAGGAAGCGTAGACGTTAATACTGCAGGTATCTACACACTGACTTATCGTGTTATTGATAGTGCGAGTCAAACAGTGGCCGCTACCCGTAACATCACGGTAGTTGCAGAAGTTGAAAACTGTGAAGATTCATGGACAATGAACGCGACGTATGGTACCGGAGACCTTGTTGCACATAATGGCGCAGTATGGCAAGCGGGTTGGTGGACAAAAGGCGAAGAACCTGGCACAACGGGTGAATGGGGCGTTTGGAAAAAAGTCTTAGACAGCGGTTGTTCAGTTGATAAGCCTGTAGAGCCAGAGCCAGAGCCAGAGCCAGAGCCAGAGCCGACGCCTCCGCCATCAGGTGACCACCCACTGTATCAAGCCGGCATAAGCTATAAAGAAGGGGACATCGTAATGGGCAAAGATGAGCAATTATACCAATGTAAGCCATGGCCTAACTCTGGTTGGTGCTCAAATTCTAACTACGAACCAGCAGTGAGCGTATTCTGGCAAGACGCATGGAATAAATTATAATTTTAATTAATTTAATTATTTAGTTAAAAGATAATGATTAAAAATGCCACTTATCTATAGGTAAGTGGCATTTTTTAAAACTACTATCTATCACTGGTCGCAAATTATTAATTATTAACTATTTTTTTCATTCGTAGACCAAGAAAAACAAAACTGATACCTTCTATTAGCAGCGATATACCAACAAAAGTACCTAATAAGGATAGCGACAATTCTGGGTTATCTAATAAACTGAAGAAGTACCCACCGATGATGACAGAAAGTAATCCACTTAAAATAACCATGCCATTGCCTGGAAGGTTTTTATTGGTAAACCCAAAAATCATGCGCGTTAGACCATTAAAAATCATAACCACAACCATGATGGTGGTGATGGTCATAAGCCCTTCTAGTGGCTTAAAGATAATAAATAAAGCACCAATAATATAAAATAATGCACTTAATACATACCATAGCTTTTCTTTCCAAGAGTGAATGTGAAAAGTATGATAAACTTGAACTAACCCTGTGATTAATAATAGCGTGCCGATGATCGTTGAAATGGTTACACCAGCGATAATAGGTAAGCTAGTCGCTCCCAATCCTGCAACTGAAGCAATTACGCCAACAGTAATAAAGAATTTCCAACTTTTTGAAATTAAAGCCTGACCTGATGTTTGATTTTCCATTTTAACCTCTGAGTTAAATGTAAAAGATGTGTTAATTGTATCCTAAAATATAAGGTTTAACTGGAAAGTAAACAAAGTTCTCATATTTTGTGACTTTGTGCATGTTTTACTCTTTTTGTATAAGAAAAGTACTGTTTTTTGGAGGAAATAACTATATCCGCTATTTTGTATGATCATAGAATTTATATTGAAAATAATTCTTGTAGAAATAAGCTAAAAGCCTATGATTATTAACATATTAAATGACTTACGAAATTAAGGGTGGTTGTGTGTTAGAGCATCATGTTCGAGATTATATTTCAGATAAATTAAGCGCTTTGGGGATCAACAGTGATCCTTACGGGGTTGAGCTTACCATCGTATTTGTATCGGTGGTTATCGGTATTGCAATTATTGGCCATTTAGTTACTCATCATATTATTGTTCGTACTATTAGAAATGTACTGCAACGAACGAATGAGCCTTTATTTGATGCGTTTGCTAAATATAACGTACTTGAAAAATTAACGATTCTTGCTCCTATAATGGTATTGGATCTATTGATCCCATTGGCTCTTGGGCATTACACGTTACTATCGTTAATTGCAGATAAAACACTAAGTCTCTCTATTCTTGTTAGTTTTATAATGTTGGCTTATGCATTACTTGATTCACTTAATGATGTTGCCACTTTTAAAGGTATTACACGTCGAATGCCAATTAAGAGCTTCGTTCAACTGATTAAGTTATTTACTTTCTTCGTTGGTATCGTGGTATCCATGTCTATCATTGCCAATGAATCACCAGTTATTTTTTTGAGCGGGTTAGGGGTTGCAACTGGTTTTGTGATGCTGGTCTTTAAAGACACCATTCTAGGCTTTGTGGCTGGTATTCAACTTTCAGCAAATCGAATGATTTCCTTAAATGACTGGATTGAAATGGATTCGTTTAAAGCAAACGGGTCAGTTGAAGAGATTTCATTAACGACGGTAAAAGTTCGAAATTTTGATAATACCGTCAGCATGATCCCAGCTTATGCGCTGGTTCAACATGCTTTTATTAACTGGCAGGGTATGTCAGATTCGGGCGGTAGACGCATCATGCGCTCAGTGAATATTGATGTAAATTCAATTCGATTCATGACAGATGATGAGATTGAATCATTGAAAGACATTCGAATCCTTAGAGAATTCTTATTCGAAAAATCAAAAGAAATTAAAACATATAATGACGGTTTAGATGATATTCCTCACATAGGCAATACTAGACAGATGACTAATATGGGCATTTTTCGTGCATATTTAACGACTTATTTACGTACAAATCAAGATATTCACTTATATATGTTATTCATGGTGCGCCAACTTCAGCCAACTTCAGAAGGGTTACCATTACAGGTTTATGCCTTTACCAATAAGACGGATTGGGTATTTTATGAAGGGGTACAAGCTGATATTTTTGACCATATTTATTCCATCATGCCGTTGTTTGATTTACGCCCTTACCAAGCGTTAAGTGGTCATGATGCTGCAATGATTGGTAAATCGAAAGGATAGAGTGGGTAATCTGAGGTGGTGATAATCATTACCTCGCGCTCTGATCCGCTAAAAATATTTATGTAACTATCCCGTCGAATTTGAAGAATACCCAATGCGCCGTCGGCTTAGACACACCAAATCTATTAGATAAATACCCTGCGCAATAGCATTTTCATTAACTGCAACTAAACCATCGCTAAGACACGCTGTCTAAACGCAGTCCTCGTCTTTACTGCTCTAGTATAGATAGATTGAACACACTGCTAATGTGAAATTAAGCATAAACCTCGTTGTAGTGTTCGATTCAAAGTAATTGCACTTTGTGTACAATTTAAGAGGTTTGAATCGTCAGCCTGCCAGGTAAGCTCCGCTAAATACTCATCTGGAATTTCGAAGTAATGCTCACCTTGGTTGGTAACTTTAATTGTAACTACTATCTGATTAACCTCTATCTAAAAATGATAAATCGCCAGCTAGAAATATAGCCGACCTTTACAAGCGAACCTGCCATAAGGTAGGAGGTTCGACAAACGCCTTTAAACACACCAATTTCTTAAATTTACTCGCATAACTTGAAACTTGGTAATCGAGATTATCTTCATTATCAAGTAGAAGTTGGTGCAATAAGTCCAAACCAACTATCTCTGCGGATAGATAAGGATTTATAAATCCCTAAGCTTTTGGATTGTAGTCATAACTAGACAAAATAAATAATTGCACTATTATTTTTTATGATAAGAGGAAAATAACTTAAAAAGGAAACGTTAATGAAGATGAATCATGTTGGCCTTATGGTCGGAGATATGGATAAAGCGGTAGAGTTTTATACTAAGGCCCTAGGTCTTCGTATTGTGATGAATAATACCAAGGTAATCGAGGAACGTGAATCTGCAATTGGACGTATGTGTATTGCGGTATTTGGTGAAGGTTTTAAAGGCTTTAATATCGCACACTTAGTTACAGCGGATGGTATTGGTGTTGAAATGTTTGAGATGAAAGATCGACAGCAGCGTCACGAAGTAGATTTTTCTCGGATCGGTATTTTCCACTTTTGTTTACAACTACCAAAAGAGCAATTTGACACTGCGATAAAGCGTGTTGAGGAGTATGGTGGAAAGGTACGTATGGACATCATGCGTTACCATCCAGAAGACGAGTTAAAACAAGCCCAAATGGTTTATCTAGAAGATCCGTTTGGTAACCTGTTTGAGTTTTATTCACATTCTTACGAAGATACATATTCAACAGACTACGATTAAATTCATATCGTTAGTTTGATTATATAATTGAAAAATCCATAGGGGCTGACACATTGGGTTAGCTATTCTTAATGAGTGATTAAGGATTATTTGTTTGCTCAAATTGCAAACTTTCCGTCTCTTTGAAATACATAACTTGTGTATGTATTCATTAGGGAGCATTTAATTAATCATAAATAGTTAATAAAGTCGTGCGCTTCGAGTTAATAAAATTGTGAGGTACTTTCTTGGTTGGAGAAAAGGAATAAATAATGTTTAACTATTTATTACCTTGTTTGACGGGTAGAGAAATGTTCAAGTTGAAAGGAGGATTTATTGACACGTGGAAACATAATGCAGCCCCAAAAATGAGAAAAGCCCTTGAATAATCAAGGGCTTAATGTTTGGTGGAGGGATAGGGATTTGAATGCTACACCTATCAACTAAAAGTGCTGTAATTACAATGGGTTATCTGTTTTTCTCAAGAATCAATTTAACCGTATGTCTGGTACATATTAATGGCGATAAAACCGTTAACCGTCAAGGAAATCCGATTATTTATCTGATGTTTGCGGTGTTATGGGTAAATTAGGGGAAATGCAGATTGTTTGTATTATATGTTTGGGAAACTATCGGTCAATGTTCAGTAAGTTTGTTAGTAATGTTTGCTCTGACAAGTACTGAATTTTAATATAGCGAGCTGTTAGATTGAATACGAATCTTACGCATGTTAAGAAGCTTGAAGGTTTACAGTATGAATAATTGCATCACTAAGCTCTGCCAATGGTTTAATAGCACAATATCTTACTAGTTTAAACTTAAAGCCATCATCATAGCTAAATACTCGCGTAACGTCTTGAGTGGATAATCCTTTCCAGAAACAGTACATAAAGGCGTAGAAAGTATACTTACAATATTAGTAACTGAATCATAAATTTCTTGATATTGTTCCAGAGTAATAACCTCAAACCTTGAGCCTTTATATCATCAATTACTTCCTGAGCATAGACAGGAACTTAAGCAATAAGTGCTTATTTTAGATAGAAAAAAGGCTTCATTTATGATCAGATAATAGCTACTAAAGAAAATATCAAAATGAACCATGAAACGACAGAACCCAATTAAAGTTACCAACCAAGGTGAGCATTACTTCGAAATTCCAGATGAGTATATAGCGGAACTTGACCACTACAGGCAGGCTGGCGATACTTTACCCCTAAATTCTTTTTTTACTTCCAGTTCGTGAACCACAATGAACTTTCCAACACCACATTCAAATTGCGATTTAAATTTGTTGTTCATGGCGGTAAGGGCTTTAGGATGAAGTAATGCGTTACCTTGTTCAAATAATGGTAAGAATTGATATGTAGACCCTTCATAATCGAGTAGCTCTGCAATTTCGCCACCATAGAAATCATTAGCCCATACTTCCATTACAAAAACAGTTGCCGTTGCGACTATCTCTTCAGTGTCATTTCCCAAGTCAAAATGGCTGACATTTGTCCATATTATTTCTCACTACTGAAAATATAAATTTGATAATGCCTTAATTAAATATTATACTCAGGTATAACAAAAACAACAAAGAAAGTAAGGACGTTTTATGAGTTCTGTAGCATTAAGGCAATCGGGCGGTGCAATCATCGTTAGCATTCCAAAGGCCATAACTAAGGCGCTTGGTTTAAATATTGGTTCTAAACTAGATCTATCGATTCAAGATGAAAATATAGTGCTTACACCGAAAGCGGAAGATATGACGCTTGAAGCGCTGTTATCAGCAAGCCCTAAAGAGTGCTTTGCGTTAACTGAAGAAGATCGAGAGTGGGAAAGCACTTCGTCTGTAGGTAAGGAAGTCTAATGGCGTACATACCAGATCAAGGTGATATTGTTTCTCTCGATTTCGATCCAACTTCGGGGACGGAAATAATGAAGCGTAGACCTGCTCTAGTGCTTTCAAAGAAAATCTTTAATGAACGTACAGGCTTTGTGGTGGTCGCCCCTATAACAAGTACTAAACGTGGTTCTAAGTTAGAAGTGGTACTTACAAATAAAACCACCACTCAAGGTGCGGTATTAACGTATCAAGTTAAATCACTCGATTACTCTGCAAGAAAGGTCAAGTTTATTGAAAGCGCACCTAAAAAAGTGATCGATAGCAGCCTTCAGATAGCAAGGCTTATTATTTCGTGAAGTAAGGATAGGACGATCGATAGTGTAATAACAACTGGGGATCTGTTATTAACCGATACTCAAATAGCTACGGTGCGAGATATTTTGGCTACAAAAAGTGGCAACGTTAATAAGCGCCTTGATTATACAGTAGAGGGGTTAGTAGTCTTACTAAGGGGTGAAAGGTTAAAGCCATTGCATATTGGTAGACCAATGAACGCTCTTTACGTTATAGCTAAAGACATCTTGACGGCAATAGGCGTTCAGGTTGGTGAAGTTGGTGATGCTGATGGCTGGATTGATATGACAAGTGATGATTTTTATTACGTTTGTGAGCCTCAGAGCTTTGGTATTATTGATCTTCTAGTTGCCTGTAATATTGGTTACGACAAGGCGTGGATTGGAAGTCGTGATCGATAGCGTTGTTAAACCAAGTTTACTCACTTATTTAAATGGACACAAAGCATGGCAAAGCAAGGTATAGAACTACTCGCTACTTATCTAAATACAGATTATGACAGCGTTAAAGACTGCGAATATCAGTCGGGAGCGCCATTTGGATTCAGAACAAAGATGGAAGCTTTTACTGACTAAAAAAGAAAGTGAGTCATAGTAATGGCTATAGTTATATAAAAATGTAACATAGATTTACGCTGAAATGTGCTAAAAAAAGTAAGGGATCCTTAGTTGCGCGTTAGATAATGAAAAAGAAGCTGACGATTCAGACCTCTTAAATTCGTACACAATATGCAATTGCTTTGAATCGATCACTACAACGAAGTTTATGCTTAATTTCACATTAGCAATGTG
>JAAGZR010000222.1 GCA_024206155.1 Aliivibrio sp. | reverse complement strand
CGTCGCAAGTAAAAAAGAGATAACCGCAATCGCAATTAACGTCAGCATGATCGGATAAATCATCGCTTGCTGTAATTTACTGCGCATCTTTTGACGATTTTCAGCGTAATCAGCCAAGCGATTTAATACCGTATCCAAATGGCCTGATTTTTCACCGGCAGCCACCATTGAGCAAAACAGTTCATCAAAGACATGAGGATAATCGGCAAAGCTTTCTGCTAGCGGATACCCTTCTATCACTCTAGAGCGAACTCCCATCATCATACTGCGAATATGGGCTTTTTCTCCTTGTTCAGCGACGGCTTTTAAACACTCCTCTAAAGGCATACCCGCTTGAACTAAGGTTGCTAATTGGCGAGTGATCAATGATAAATCATTAACACTAATTCCGCGTTTAAAGCTTAATCCTTGAGAAGCCTTTTTTTGCTGCTTTGATTTGGTTTCAATCACTTCAACCGGAATTAGGCCTTGCTCTTTTAAACGCTGGCGAACTTGGCGCGCATTATCGCCTTCCATGACGCCTTTTTTCTGCTTACCTGTTTTTTCTAATGCTTTGTATTCAAAGGCTGCCATTTACCCTTCCCTTGTGACTCGCATCACCTCTTCCAGTGTTGTGATCCCTTGTTGTACTTTTAATAAGCCATCTTGCTGAATACCACGCGTCGTTTTGCGCACTTCTTTTTCAATCTCTTGTTCGCCAGCTTCTTTATGGATCAACTCTTGAACTTTCTCGCTCACAACCAGTAATTCATGAATACCGGTACGTCCGCGATAGCCCTTACCATTACAGTGCTCACAGCCATGCGGTTTATAGAGAACTAAACTGTCCGAAGCCGATAAATTAAAGAGCACTTTCTGTTCATCATCCGCTTGATAAGGCGCTTTACACTCCTTACATAAGGTACGAACCAGACGCTGAGCAAGCACTCCTAATAAAGAAGAAGAAATTAAGAAAGGCTCAATTCCCATATCACGAAGACGAGTGATCGCACCAACAGCGGTATTGGTGTGAAGCGTCGACATCACTAAGTGACCAGTAAGTGATGCTTGAACGGCGATTTCTGCGGTTTCTAAATCACGGATCTCACCTATCATCACCACATCAGGATCTTGACGAAGAATGGCACGCAATCCACGAGCAAACGTCATGTCTACTTTTGGGTTTACTTGAGTTTGACCAATACCGTCGATATCAAATTCGATTGGATCTTCTACGGTTAAAATATTCGATTGAGAACTGTCTAATTCACCTAAGCCTGCATACAGCGTGGTTGATTTACCTGAACCCGTTGGGCCGGTAACCAAGATAATGCCGTGAGGACGTTTGATAATGTGCTGAAAGTTTTTATGATTCTCAGCCGACATACCTAAGCTGTTTAAATCCAGACGTGTTGCGTTCTTATCTAATAAACGCATTACCACACGCTCACCATGAGAAGACGGCATAGTAGAGACACGCACATCAACCGCACGACCACCAATACGTAATGAAATACGACCATCTTGTGGTACACGCTTCTCCGCAATATCAAGCTTTGACATTACTTTCACACGCGACACCAACAATGGCGCTAACTTGCGGCTTGGGCTCAATACATCACGCAAAACACCATCGACACGGAAACGGATCGACAATATTTTCTCAAACGTTTCAATATGAATATCCGATGCACCTTCTTTGATCGCCTCGCCTAACATGGCGTTGATCAATTTAATAATGGGAGCATCGTCTTCTGATTCTAATAAATCATCATTATCGGGCAGCTCTTCGGCTAATGAGAAGAAATCGTCATTATCGGCACCAATATCTTCCATCAGCTGTTGCGCTTCTGAAGAATTGCGTTGATACACCTCGGTAACCTTAGTATCAAAGGCTTCTTTGGTTAATTGAATTAGCGAGAAACCTGATTGGCACACTCGGCGAATTTCACACAGTACCATTGGTGAAGGCGTAACTGAGTAATACAGTACCCAACCTTCAGAACTTGCCTCAATAACCACCGAATGCCTTTTTGCAAAAGAAAAAGGCAGGCGTAACATTGCAGGAAGATCAGGAAATAAGGTATCCGCCATTATTTTTCCTTATTTTCATTAAACTGTTCGTAGAACGCTTGGATCTCTGCTGGATGATTAATGTCTTTACCAAATTTAGGCAACACTGGAATGTTGGCATCATCCATCAACTTCAAGCCTTTCTCTGCGTTATACAGTTGCTCTGCTCGAATGTAGTTATATTTACGCTGAGTAATGCCATCAGCTGTCATACCATCACGAATAATGGTTGGCTTGATGAACACCATTAAGTTCTTCTTCTCAACTTGCGTACTGGTTGATTTGAATAAGTAGCCTAAAATAGGGATATCCCCTAAAAACGGAACTTTTGATTCACTCTCAAGTGCACGCTCATCAATCAAACCACCTAACACCAACATTTGACCATCTTGTACCATTACCGAGGTATTAAGCTGACGTTTAGCAAAACGTACATCCACAGCACCATTAGCGCCCAATACGTTAGACACTTCTTGTTCAATATCTAAACGAACTGAGTCACCTTCATTGATCTGTGGAACCACTTTAAGCTTGATACCGACTTCTTTACGATCAACCGTTTGGAATGGGTTGTCATTATTAGAACCTGATGTCGATCCCGTTAATACCGGCACTTCTTCACCAACAATAAATGACGCTTCACCATTATCCATTACCGTAATGCTTGGCGAAGAAAGAATGTTTGAGTTGGAATCGGTCGATACTGCCGTTACCAATGCAGCCCAATCTCCCATCATGATACTAACCGCCGCACCTTGAACACCACCAAGCGCAGAAGCTAACGCGGTATAGTCACCTTCTTCTGTAATATCTTTATAACCTGTCTGATTACCTGCCGAATCATAAATAATTTCAGTCGTTGTAGTATCTTTCGCCTCTTCCAAACCAACCATAGTGGCGCCGATTGAGGCACCTGTGTTGCTGTATTGGATCATCGCCCCTGTTTCGAGGTTACCCCACTGCACGCCTAAATTAACACCATCACCTTCAGCTAATTCAACAATTAAGGCTTCAATCAATACTTGGGCACGACGAATATCCAACTGAGCAATCACATCTTGCATCGCTCGCATCACATCAGGCGGCGCAGTAATGACTAAAGCATTGGTATCTGTATGTGCAGAAATCATCACATCACTACGGTTATTTGAAGAGCTTCCTTTCGCACTTGAGCTATTGCCAGCCGTTAAGTTATCCGATACCCCTTTAAGTACATCGACCAAGTCTTCTGCTTTGGCATAACGTAAGTAAACAACTTGGTTATTACCTTTGGTTGCCATTTCAACATCAAGCTGTTTAATTAATTTTTTAAGGCGTTGGCGTACTTTAGGATCACCCGAGATTAAAATTGAGTTAGTGCGTTCGTCTGCAACCAATTTAGGCTGTAAAAAAGCAGGGGTGTTTTTGGCATCGGTGGTTTTATTTAACGCATCAACAATTCGTACCATTTCCGCTGCCGAAGCATTTTTTAAATCAACCACTTCAACTTCTTTATCACCCGCCTGATCAACTCGTTCAATGATTTCAGCCAAACGATTGACCACCGCAGCACGGCCAGTGATCATAATGATATTTGCAGGATCATAATGCACAACGTTACCCGCGCCAGCATTATCATTGAGTTGACGTAGTAGAGGAGATAATTCACGAACCGATACATTACGAACTGCAATAACTCGAGTAATTACCGCATCACCAGTGATGTTATCTTTTGCTCCCAATACTGGAACTGCTGAGGTTTTAGCGTCTTTATCTTTGATGACTTTTAAAATACCGTTGTCCATTTCAACAACCGCGTACCCATAAACTTCAAGTACACTTAAAAAGAACTGATAATATTGCTCTTCATTTAATAAATCATAACTACGCACATCCACTTTGCCACGAACCGATGGGTCAACAATAATGGTCTTTTCCAAGTTTCGACCTACAATATTGATGAACTCTTGAATGTCCGTACCTTTAAAGCTCGCGCTAAAGTCATTTGCCAGTGCTGATGTCCACATCATGCTACCCGCAAGCAATAAGGCTCCCTTACCTATCCACTTTTTCACAACATACCCTTAATCATTTTTCTATCTGCCGTTATAAACCGATAAAAATGTCATGTAATTGTCCATCTCGTTGGACGGTTAAATTAAGCTCTGTCATTTCTGACATATTTTTCCACAATGCACTCATTGCAGCGGGATCGGTTAAATCAATCCCATTTAAACTGGTAGCTATATCTCCAGGCTTTAAGCCAACAGAATCGAATAATTTACGGTCTTTACCCGGGTTCACTCGATAACCCGTAATTTGCCCATCCTTAGAAACTTGGGAAAGGCGAATATATTTCAATACTGATTGTGGATTTTTAGCCATCTCTTGACGGATCTGATCCAGTTCGTCTTGATTTGAATTTTGGCGATTATTTCCTAACACCGTACCAGAGCTACCCGTCGCATTTCTTTCTGCTGATATCTTGGTGTATTTAACCCCTTCCAACATTAACGTTTCATCACGACCATTATTGGAAATAATAATACGATCCACACTAATCGCTTTTACAGTTGCTCGCGTTCCATCAATGACCTCATCGATACCATAAGTATTCTGTTTGCCTCGGTTAGCGACAACGGCAAGACTCAGTGATGGGTTAGAGCTAGCAACAATACCCGATAAGGTTAAATTCAATCGTGTTTTTGGTGCATCTTTTACTTCTACAATTTTTGGTTGCTCTACTTTTTTCTCGGTATTAAAGTGACCAAACACTTGGCTATTTAATAAATCAGATAAAGAATCACCTTCATTATTATTTTGCTTATTGGTGATTACTACCGCCTTCGGTTGCCATTGAGGAACCGACGTCTTTGGTACGAGCATCGCCCAAAAAAGAGAGCCACAAAGCCACGCAAAACACGCAACTAAAACAACCGTTACCCCTTTTGAAATCGCAGATTGATATATTGACCAATATTGAGAAATTTTTTCGATTTTCATATTAGCTATCATTAGGGCCAGATCTTCCTTTTACTTTAAGGGCTATTAACTGCTTGAAGTCTTTAAAAATTATAAGTTAACACGATATTATTGCTGTAAATAATGCCGTTTTCTTACATTACTCGCAGGCATATCACGTAATTCAGATAAAATAACTCATATTAGAGCATTATTTCTCATTAATGACTCTAGTTGGTAATGAATTTTGATTAATTCTCCTCAAAAGATTGAAAAAAAAATTCCTGACTCCATTAAACAAGTAAGAGAGATAAGACACTAGGTATACATAATGAGTTCCAAATCCAATACTAGCGATGGCATCAGACTCGATAAGTGGCTCTGGGCAGCTCGTTTTTATAAAACCCGTTCCATTGCTCGCAACATGGTTGATGGCGGAAAAGTTCAATATAACGGTCAACGCTCTAAGCCAAGTAAGCTGGTTGAAGTGGGTGCTGAAATAAAACTTCGCCAAGGCAACAACGAAGAGATCAGCGTAATCATCGAGATCGTATCCGATCAACGTCGAGGTGCACCTATTGCACAAACACTTTACAAAGAAACTCCAATCAGCATCAAGCAGCGTGAAGAGAATGCAAAACTACGCAAACTTAATTCACTTGGTAGCCCACATCCTGATAAGCGTCCAGATAAAAAACAGCGACGTGATATCATGAGATTCAAGCAACAATAACCGCTATACTGTGCGTAATGACAACCCTTAATACAATTGCTGGAGTATTTCATGGCAAATAACACACTGCATCGTTACCTATTTGAAGATTTATCTGTTCGTGGTGAATTGGTTCAACTAGATGATGCTTACCAACAAATCATTTCTAGCAAGGAATACCCTAAGCCAGTTCAAAACTTATTGGGTGAGCTATTGGTTGCAACGACTTTATTAACGGCAACGCTAAAATTTGAGGGTTCAATTACCCTTCAATTACAAGGCGACGGTCCAGTATCTCTAGCGGTTATCAATGGCGATAACAACCAAAAAGTACGTGGTGTAGCTCGTTTTGATGGCAATATTGCAGAGGATGCGACCTTGCATCAACTAATGGGTAAAGGTTACCTAGTTATTACTATAACACCAAAAGATGGTGAGCGTTATCAAGGTGTTGTTGCACTAGAAGGTGAAAACTTAGCACAGTGTTTTGAAGGCTACTTTGAGCGTTCAGAGCAACTAAAAACACGTCTATGGCTTCGCCTTGGTGAGTTTGAAGGCAAACCTCATGCTGCTGGTATGCTTCTACAAGTCATGCCTGATGGTACAGGCTCTGCTGATGACTTCGAGCACCTAGAGCAATTAACTGACACCATTAAAAACGAAGAACTGTTTGGCTTAGAAGGCAAAGAGGTTCTGTATCGTTTATACAACCAAGATAAAGTGCAACTGTTTGAACCCCAACACGTTGAATTTTTCTGTGGCTGTTCACGCGAACGCAGTGGCGGCGCAATCATCACCATTGAAAAAGCAGAAGTTGATGACATCGTCAAAACTGAAGGGAAAATCTCTCTTCATTGTGATTACTGTGGAACAAGCTACGATTTTGACAGTATTGATGTTGCAAATCTTTTTGAACAAGCAACAAAAGGGAATGACACCGTTCATTAATTTACCGCATAGAATAAGTCTCTTATTTTGTCTCAAAGCCAGCCGCTAGGTTGGCTTTTTTTATAACTAAATTTGATATAAACCACAATTTTCATTCCACTTATCCACACTTAATTTTGCTTAAATAATAACCAATTACATCTAGCACAAACGATTTCATTAAGAGTAGAATAAGACTATTGCTATTTTGTGATGGCGACAAAATAACCAATACTACTTTATGGTTATTTTATGATTCATCTCCCTGTTTTCAATTTACCGCATTGTTAGCATACTTAGCAGAGCACAAATAAATTAAAAGTCCCTACAAAAATTCCTCTAAGGAGCACCTATGACTGTTATGGAACACAAAAAGGCTGCACAACTTGACCTTACTCAATATGACTTAACTGATGTTACTGAAGTACTCCGTAATCCAAGTTATGAGCAACTGTTTGAAGAAGAGACTCGCCCAGATTTAGAAGGTTATGAACGTGGTGTAATGACAGAGCTCGGTTCGGTTGCGGTAGATACTGGTATTTTCACTGGTCGTTCACCAAAAGATAAATACATCGTAAAAGACGAAATAACCAAAGATACATTATGGTGGTCAGATCAAGGTAAAAACGACAATAAAGCCATCACTCCAGCAGTTTGGGATGATCTAAAATCCTTGGTAACAAAACAACTCTCTGGTAAACGTCTATTTGTTATCGACGGTTATTGTGGTGCTAACCCAGATACACGTTTAAATGTTCGTGTCATTACTGAGGTAGCATGGCAAGCACACTTCGTCAAAAACATGTTTATCCGTCCAACTGAAGATGAACTTGCCACATTTGAGCCTGATTTTGTGGTAATGAACGGAGCAAAAACGACTAACCCTAACTATGTAGAGCACGGATTAAATTCAGAAAACTTTATTGCTTTCAACTTAACAGAGCGAGTGCAAATCATTGGTGGTACTTGGTACGGCGGTGAGATGAAAAAAGGCATGTTCGCAATGATGAACTACCTTCTTCCGCTAAAAGGGATTGCTTCAATGCACTGCTCTGCCAATGTGGGTGAAGAAGGCGATGTAGCGGTATTCTTCGGTTTATCAGGAACCGGAAAAACCACACTCTCAACCGATCCAAAACGTCAGCTTATTGGTGATGATGAGCACGGTTGGGATGATGATGGTATTTTCAATTTTGAAGGTGGTTGCTACGCAAAAACCATTCGCCTATCTAAAGAAGCTGAACCTGATATCTACAACGCAATCCGCCGTGATGCTCTACTAGAAAACGTTACTGTTCGCAGTAATGGTACGATTGATTTTGATGACGGTTCAAAAACCGAAAACACGCGTGTTTCTTACCCTATTTATCACATTGATAATATCGTTAAGCCGGTATCAAAAGCGGGTCATGCAAATAAAGTGATCTTCTTAACGGCTGATGCATTTGGTGTGCTACCACCCGTTGCTAAACTAACGCCAGAGCAAACTAAATACCACTTCCTATCTGGCTTTACGGCAAAACTTGCGGGTACAGAGCGCGGAATTACAGAGCCTACGCCAACGTTCTCAGCTGCATTTGGTGCCGCGTTCTTAACATTACACCCAACACAGTATGCAGAAGTACTGGTTAAACGAATGGAAGCCGTTGGCGCAGAAGCGTACATTGTTAACACGGGTTGGAATGGTACAGGCAAGCGTATCTCTATCCAAGATACTCGTGCAATTATTGATGCTATTTTAGATGGCTCTATTGATCACGCTGAAACCAAAAATATCCCAGTCTTTAACTTAGAAGTTCCAACATCACTACCTGGTGTTGATACTTCAATCCTAGATCCTCGTAATACTTACACTGACCCACTACAATGGGACAGTAAAGCGGAAGATCTGGCCCAACGCTTCATTAAAAACTTCGCTCAATACACTGATAATGACGAAGGAAAAGCACTTGTTAAAGCGGGTCCTCAACTTAACTAAGTGAGCAAGGTTATACGCCGATAACATTAAGCTCTTCTCTTGTGAAGGGCTTTTTTATGCAATCAGTTCAAACAAGAGTCCAAAACAGTGATTACCTCTGAGTAAACCATCACAATAACTTGATTGCATCTGATTTTTACTCCACTCTTTCTGTTCCTATTTTTATTTTGGAGTTAACAATGTATACCACACTGAAAAGCCTTGGTTGGCTTATCTCTTTTTGCCTGCTAATTGTGGTCGCATTTTTATCCCTTTTACATACGCCTTACGCACAACCAATGCTAAATCCATTGGTACAAAAACTGACGCATCAAAAGATCTCATTTGGGGATATTCATTACTCAATCCAATCACCTTTACACCTAACTCTGTCAGATGTTGCTATTGAAACCGACAGTCAATTAAACATTCAAACCGTCGATTTTTGGCTCTCTCAGCACCCAATTCAAAATAATAAATTAGCGTTTGATAGCATCAAAGTCGATGGTCTTAGTCTACAAAAAGGACTGCCTGATACACAAAGTATCGATTGGATTTCTATTGCTCAATTTAGTGTTTCAAATTTAGATTTTGCTAATGGCGACATAGTTCTGCGTGATGCTCAAATTCAATTAGAAAATTGGGCAATACAAAAAGAAAGTTCATTACCTTTTGAGGGCGATTTTCAATTCTCAGCCAAACAACTGTATTGGCAGGGGGAAGCCCTAGATGAAGTGTTAATTGATGGTTATTACACTCAACACTACACCGCTCTTCATGGTATTTCTCTTACTTGGCGCGGCAGTACGATTACCGCACAAGCAGAGCTTAAAGAAAATAAATTATGGGTTATTCCACAATTCACACTACGTAAGTTTAATTTAGAATCAAGCAATGCGGACATTATTAACAAGCCAATCGAATGGCTATCTCAACACAATTTCACTTATCAATTCGAACGTATTGATCTGTTAGATATCAATATTGAACTACCACAATTTGTGGTTAATAACTTAAGTTTATCTGCTGAAAACGTACTGCTTCCTTACCATTTATGGCAGCAAAATAACGCAAATATATCGTTTAATGCCGACAATTTGGTCTGGAATGAACATACTATTAATAACCCCATTTTTAGCTTAACGCTTAATGGTCAAAAAGCAGATATATCGACGCTTTCATTCGAAATTTTTGATGGTCACATTCAACTTACTGGCAAACTATCACCAACGAGCATAAATTTAAATTCGTTGAGTATTGACCAAGTCAAATGGGCCATAACTAATGAAGAAGCAAGTGTGTTAACTCAATACGTAAATCAATTAGAGCAAGTAAAAATAGCCAAATTAGACGTTAATAATACTCAATTAATTCAATTAAATGGTCAATACCCATATCAATTATCAGGGGTAAATATGGAAGGCCATGATCTCGATTTACTGCGCTTAGAACAATGGGGATTATGGGATGGCACACTTTCGATGAGTGCCTCTAATGCGAGTTTTAATTATCTATTAAGCCAACAATTATTAGTAGAAATGAAAACCGAAGATGGTTTGTGGACAGTAGAGCGAGCACTACTGCCTTTATCCGAAGGGCTTGTTGGTTTTAATGGCAGTATTCACTTAACTCAAGATAGCCAACCTTGGCAGTTTGAGGCTTATGGTGATGGATTGCCTATAAGCTACCTAAGTCGTTTCTTTCCAAATCCAATCCCTATTGATGGTATTACTGAGTTTACTTTTAACGGCAATGGGTTAGCAGCAAATCAAGACAGCTTTAACTACAGCTTTAATGGTGAACTGAACATGACTCCAAGAGACATGACCACCACCAAAACAGCTCAAGAACTGTGGCAATATAAATTAGGATTGATTCCGGATAACGAACGCCCTGGCACATCAACAATAACAACTGATAAATCTAAGAAAAAAGAACCTATTGCGCAATACCCAATACAAATAGACCCAATAACCGTAACCGCCAATCGTGGGCGTATTTCTATTGAACCAATCACGATTATTGGAGAAGGGTTTAATTACAATATTGAAGGAGATTACGACCTAGTTAACCCAGAGCAAGGTGAAGTCACCACTTCAATTACTCAAGAGTGCCACCAAATAAAACAAAAATTGTTCTCTGAAGAAGTCCATATCATCAACTATTGTCAGTAATCACAATCAGTACTTCTGATAATAAAAAGCCCCACCAAATGCTGACCTTACGATAGTAAGCGATGCACTTAATGGGGCTTTTTATTCTAGCTTAGATTCTAAGGCTAGTTAGATTGATGTGAGATCATTTGATACCACTTCTCTGCGTCTTGATACGTTTTCTCTACGGTTTTTGGAGAGAATCCAAGCAATCGACTGGTTTGATCAATACTTTTCCAATCCCCTTTATCAATACTTTCATACAGCTCTAGCATGGAACCTAATAAGCCTTCTCTGAGTAAGATAGCTTGTTCTATTTCTCGAGCTAATGATAACTGCTCTAAAACATCATCAATCTTACGATCGAGCAAGGCATCAAGCAGAGAGAATAGCCCAACAATAAATGCTTGCTGTCCTGGAGTGCCATTTTGAATACGGCAAATCATCAACTCACAAAAGCGCCCTTTCACTAAAGATTGTTTATACAATTCCTTGGGCTTATTTATTGCTGCATGTGCCGTCGCTATCAAAGTCACAAACATTTTTATCTGCTCTTCGCCAAGATAAACTAATGCTTGTTTAAATGATGAAATGGGGGTTTCAAGTCGCACCGAAGCTGAATTTACAAACTTCAATAGTTGATAAGATAAAGAGACGTCTTGTGCGATCAACTGCTCTATTCGAGAAAAATTTACCTCTTCACGACACACTTCTTGATATAGCTGCATCGTAAGAAGTTCTCTTGGTTGTACAACACGATTTTTAATAATCTCTGGTTTACTAAAAAAGTATCCCTGAAAAAAATGAAAACCGGCTTCAAATGCCTGTTGAAACTGATCATTAGTCTCAATTCGCTCTGCTAAATAATGTCGCTTACAACCCTGCAGTTTACGCTGTTTAACGTATTCACACGCTGCATCAATGCCTAATTGCATAATGTCTAATTTAACGATATGTGAGTAGGGTAAAAATCGGTCCCAAATGATATCTAAACTAAAGTCATCTAACGCAATGATATACCCCATTCGATGTAAATGCTTAATCGCGCTAAATAACTCATCATTAGGAATGCAGGTTTCTAAAACTTCGACGACAATTTGTCGCTTAGGGAACGCCGTTGGAACTAACGATACTAATGACTCTTGAGGAAAATTGATAAAACTGCGAGGACATTCCAGCGCCGAATTAAAGCCTGTCGACATAAAGTTTTCAACTAGTAGCCGACTCGTTGCTTGATTTGCTTCTATATTAGGAAACGCATTACTTTCACCGTCACGAAAAAGTAGTTCGTAGCCTATCGTTTGTTTCTTCCGACTCAGGATCGGTTGTCGGGCAACGTATGCATACATAACTTAAAAGCGATATCCTGTTACAAGTACAAATGTCATAAAGATAATTATCGGCATAATCATCATATTCTTAAGAAAAAGAACTGCAAATGGTAAGTTTATTTATACGCATGATAATCGAATAGCATAAGAAAAAACATATATTTGGTTAATTAATATCCAAGAAATAGACAGAATATGTGATGATGACAAGATAAAATAAATGAGAAAGGTAGCGAATAAGAACATTCACTCTTTTTCTTAAATAATAATGGAGGGTCAGGTGCTCGTTTATCCTCCTCAAGGAAACTTAGTATATAATAATATCAACCCACCATTTATAGCCATGTAGTGAGCCTAATGAACAAAATCGCCTTTACTCAAGAATCACATTATCTTGAAACAATGCAAAAGCACGTCACACCATTTTGGGAAAGGCGTCAGCACGGCTTTTATCAAGGCGAAAAAGATACACAACTGCATTGGGTGAGTTTTACCAGTCCTGCGAACCGCAAAGCCATCATGGTGGTTAATGGCCGCATTGAAAGCGTTTATAAATACCAAGAACTTTTTTACGATCTATTTTGCCAAGGTTATGATATTTATTCCTTTGATCACCGTGGGCAGGGACTTTCTGATCGACTGACTACCAATCGCGACATTGGTCATATTGAAGAGTTTAATGATTACATTCTTGATCTAAACAGCGTGACTCAGTACTTAATTTCGCCTGAAGATTACCAAGATTGCTATTTACTTGGCCACTCTATGGGAGGAGCAATCGCAACTCAATATGTGGAGACTCATTCACACCCATATTCCGCAGTAGCATTAAGCGCTCCCATGCACGGCATTCATATTGAGCCTTGGTTAAAACCGATTGCGGGCCCTATAAGTCGTTATTTAAGTCGTTGGTCCTCGCAACCTTCTTACGCTTTAGGACAAGCTCCCTATCATGCAAAACCCTTTTTAGATAACACACTAACTACCTGTGAAATTCGCTATCAATGGTTCCGTGAGTTATACGACCTAAAACCCGAACTTCAGATAGGTGGACCAAGTAATCACTGGGTAAATCAAAGTTTAAAAGGGTCAAAACTCTGCGTAGAACAAGCCGCTTCTTGCTCTGTCCCTATATTGTTACTTCAGGGAGAAAACGACCGTATTGTGGATAATAATGCGCATATTGCTTTTCAAAAAAATGCCCCCGATTGCCAATTAATCACCATTAAAAATGCAAAACACGAACTGCTTTTTGAGTCTGATGTTTGCCGTAACCAAGCACTCTCAAATATTCTCAATTTCTTTCAAGAACATAGATCGCCATTAGATGTGTGATACCTAGCTAAAGTAAAAAGAGGAAAAGCAATATTGTTATCTTTACCCTCTTTTTTTTTTATAAAGTGACGTAAACTGAACTCAGTTATTTTTGAATCTATTCTTTATTCCTGAGGCTTTATGATTACTATCGTTGCATCTGATCTTGACGGCACACTACTTACACCTGAGCATAAAATTGCAGACTTTACTAAAAAAACACTGAATAAACTGCACCAACAAGACCTCACTTTTATTTTTGCAACCGGTCGTCACCACATAGATGTAGGGAACATTCGTAAAGATGTCGGCATCCCGGCTTACATGATCACTTCTAACGGCGCTCGTGTTCATGATGCCGATGACAATCTTATTTACAGTAAAAATCTTCCTGAAACTTTTATTCCACAAGTACTAAATCTATTAAAAGACGATGAATCTTTATCTATTCATATGTACTCAGACGATAAATGGTTTATGCATAAAGAAGACGAAAACCTAAAAGATTTTCATGATAATGGATTCACTTACACCTTATTTGATGCAAATAAGCCACCTGTTGAAAATATAGCAAAGATCTTTGTAACCATGCCAGAGCATGATTACTTAGTAGAATATGAGACTAAGCTAAAAGCACAATTTGGTGATGAATTAATGGTGGCTTTCTCTACGCCTTGGTGTTTAGAGGTCATGGCTGCTGAAGTCTCTAAAGGTGCCGCTTTAGAAGCCGTTGCTAAATTATTAGGTAAAACATTAGAGAACTGCATCGCTTTTGGTGATGGCATGAATGACTATGAAATGCTGAGCATGGCAGGCAAAGGGATTGTGATGGGAACATCGCATGAAAAAGTCAAAAAAGCCCTGCCAAATAATGAAGTTATCGGTTCATCTGCTGACGAAGCCGTTGCTCATTACTTAGAAAATCTATTGTTAAAATAAGCTTATAGATTATTTGGCCGACCATAGGCCAAGTAATTAACTACTATTTAAAAACAAGTAGTTATAAAAGCCCAATTAAAAACAATCAAATATAAAAAAGCCAGATATATAATAATATGCATCTGGCTTTTTTTGTGTTGGTATTCATCTAGATAATCAGTTGAAAAAATTATTTTTTCTTCGCTCTTGGGTGCGCTTGATCATACGCTTGAGCAAGATGTTGAAAATCTAAATGGGTATAGATTTGAGTAGTAGAAATATTTTCATGGCCAAGTAATTCTTGAACAGCTCGCAAATTACCACTCGACTCCAACATATGTGTCGCAAATGAGTGACGTAATTTATGTGGGCTAATATGGCTATTAACCCCTTGTTTCATTCCCCATTCAGCCATTCGCTTTTGCACATTTCGATGCGAAATACGAACACCCAGTTTAGAAACAAATAATCCAGTTTCTTCTGGTTTAGCGAGCTGATTTCGAACTTGTAACCAATGCCCTAACCACTCTTTAGCTTGACCCGAAAAAGGCACTTTACGTTCTTTATTCCCTTTACCAATCACTCGCAATTCACCTTGGCGTAATTGAATGTCACGAACATCAATAGCCACTAATTCAGCCAAACGTAAACCTGCACCATACATCAATTCCATCATCGCACGATCGCGAATCGATAATGGGTCATCCTCATTTACTTCGAGCAATTGCCCCATTTCATCAACATCGATATTTTTTGGTAATGGGCGTGACTTACGAGGTGCTGACACCCCTTTCGCAGGGTTAGCGGTTAATACATTACGTAATACTAAAAAATCAAAAAAACTGCGTAGTGAAGATAATCGAGTGGATAAGCTACTCGCTTTTAGCCCCTCACGCATGCCTTTACTGGTAATTTGTCGTACCCAGCCAGCATCAACCTCTTGCCACGACTCAACACCTAACTCAATCAATTGCTCAGCAATCGTGGTGAGTTGGCGCTTATAGCTGCGTTGGGTGTAAATACTTAGGCCTTTTTCGTTACGTAAGAACTCATAGAAGGCATCAAGATGTTTGGAGTATTGAGCAGGTAATACATCACTCATGAGAAGATTTCGACCATTGCGCTAATAAATAATGAAACACACTAACCAGCTGCTCTAAAAACACCGTGTCCATATTTGGTTCAAAGTGACCGCCATCATGGCTAGCAAACGCAATAACCCCTATTGGCGTCGATTGCCCTAATGGAAGAACAGCAAATGATCCAAGTTCGGTACTTGAATGGTTAAGTCCAGCATAAGCCAGTAACTTATCACGTTCCGCTTGGCGTAAACGCCCTAAATACGCAGAGTGCCCATTCAAAAACTTTTTACTGAAATTATCGAGTGCAATTTTCTCGATATGATATTTAGGATGAGAATGATCAATGATTTTTATGTGTGCGGTTAAATTAAGAGATTGTGCCTTTTGCTCAATCACTTTCGCTGCTTGAGAAAAATCTTCGCACATCAGTAATTGTTTTTGTACATTCGCAAAATCATGAAATAGACGATCGTTTTTTGCAGCCAATGACATCAGTTGAGTGATTTCTTCCTCTAAATCACCAATGCGATCACGCAATTTACTGACTTGCACTTCAACTAAAGACACCACGCCACGCTCAGGCGTATCGACTTTAATTCGTCCAAGTAACTCTGGATACTGCTGAAAAAAATCAGGATGGTCCATTAAAAATTGAGCAACAACATCCTCAGTTAGCTGAGTAGGTTGCGGCTCGATTGATGTCACTTTATTCATATTGATAATTGGCCATCATAAACATGTGTTGCAGGGCCTGTCATAAACAACGGGTAACCTGGGCCTTTCCATGAGATCTGCAAATCACCACCAGGTAAAGAAACTTTAACGTCTTCAGCTAATAATTCTTGCATGATACCAATAGCAACCGCACCACACGCACCGCTGCCACATGCTTGAGTTTCACCAGCACCGCGCTCATAAACACGTAGCTTCACCTCATTTGGTGAGACAATCTCCATAAAGCCAGCATTAACACGCTCAGG
>JAAGZR010000221.1 GCA_024206155.1 Aliivibrio sp. | reverse complement strand
TGGGTTCCATGGACTAGTAAAGCAAAAGAGTTATTCTTGTTTGAAGGCATTGCTGCCAATTCGTCGGTGTGGTCAATCTGCAAACCCTTATCAACGGCTTCAGACTCAGAGTAAACCACAACGGATTCCCGCATATTATGTTCGTCAATTAGATGGTCAAGACGACCACCGCGAGAAGCTGTTAAGATAAAATTGTCGGGGATTGCATCGACGTTAGCAGCACGCAACCAGAATTGTAGCGATTTAGTGTAAGCATAAAACAACACATTTGGATTGTCAATAGCTACTTTACACCATGCAAGAAAATATTTGAAATTAAAGAAGTCGCCACCAACGTGGATGCGAATAATACCAGCGTTATCAGGCATAGCGTGAGCAATAGCATAAGCCATATCGTCGCACGTTTTCATGGTACGTAGTTCGTCGAAATTACCCTTGCGAAGATTGTAGACGTTTGTGTATTGTACTTCCTGCGAAGCGGAGAAACAACGAAACTCAGTATCGGGACCGTCTTTTATTTTACGCTTGCCGGTGTCTAATTGAACGGCTTTTGATAAACAGTTTTTTGCAAATGGGCAGGAATGACCAGACAATAGGTCGAAAGAATATACTTTACGTTTGTT
>JAAGZR010000220.1 GCA_024206155.1 Aliivibrio sp. | reverse complement strand
TGGTGAACAGTTATAGGCTAATAGCTGATCTGGATACTCTGCATGAATCGCTTCTGCAAATTTACGAGCTTCTTCTAAGCATGGCGTTGCGGTTTCGCACCATACCAAATCAGCATAAGGTGAATACGCCAGACCACGAGAGATGGCTTGATCAATACCTGCGGTTACTTTGTAGAAACCTTCCGCTGAACGTTCACCTTCAATGAACTCTTGATCGTATGGATCACAATCTGAGGTTAGTAAATCGGCGGCATTGGCATCGGTTCTTGCTATAACTAATGTCGTTGTGCCTGCTACATCGGCAGCGAGTCGTGCTGCTACCAATTTTTGTACCGCCTCTTGAGTTGGTACTAATACTTTACCGCCCATATGACCACATTTTTTTACTGACGCTAACTGATCTTCAAAGTGAACCCCAGCTGCACCTGATTCAATCATATTACGCATCAGTTCATAGCCATTAAGTACACCACCAAAACCTGCTTCGGCATCAGCAACAATCGGAAGAAAATAATCAATTCCCTCTTCAGGTGTTGTTCCTGTTGACCATTGAATTTGATCCGCACGGCGGAAGGCATTATTGATACGTTTCACTACCGATGGCACAGAATCTACCGGGTATAACGATTGGTCTGGGTACATGGTCGATGCGGTGTTGTTATCCGCTGCTACTTGCCAACCTGACAAATAAATAGCTTCAATTCCCGCCTTCGCTTGCTGGACTGCTTGTCCACCCGTTAGCGCGCCAAGACAATTTACATACCCTTTTTTTGATGAGCCATTCACTAGATCCCATAGTCTGTCAGCCCCTTTTTGTGCAATGGTATTTTCTGGTGCAAAAGATCCTCGAAGATTTATAACTTCTTCAGCGGTATAAGGACGAGTTACGCCATCCCAACGTGGGTTTTCTGCCCAGTCTTTTTCTAATGCATCAATTTGTTGTTGGCGAGTTTGCGGTTTAAATGTCGTCATAATAGTTCCCTCTCTTATAAGTATTCATAGCCAGGTAGTGTTAAAAAGTCGGTTAGTTGATCGCTGGTGGTCAATTTCTCCATCAGTTTTGCAGCTTGAGTAAATTGGCCAGAATCAAAGCGTTCTGTTCCCAATTCTTGTTCAATAACTTTCATCTCTTCTAATAACATGGTTCTAAATAAATCAGCCGTTACAACAGCGCCTGTATCTAAGGTTTTTCCATGCTGTATCCATTGCCAAATAGACGTTCGTGATATTTCTGCCGTTGCGGCATCTTCCATTAATCCATAAATAGGTACGCAACCATTACCAGTGATCCACGCTTCAATATATTGAACTGCCACACGAATGTTATGGCGCATGCCCTCTTCAGTTCTTTCCCCTTCACAAGGAGCAAGTAATTCTTCAGCGGTAATGGGGTTGTCATTCTCTCGGCTAATATCCAGTTGGTTGATCCGCGAGTCTAAAACCTTGTCAAATTCTGCTCTTGCAGTATCCGCTAATCCAGGATGAGCAACCCAAGTACCATCGTGCCCATTATTGGCTTCCAGTGATTTATCGGTTTGAATTTTATTTAACACCCAATCATTTTTTACCGGATCTTTGGATGGAATAAAGGCGGCCATTCCACCCATCGCAAACGCCCCTCTTCGGTGGCACGTTCTTATCAGTAACCGTGAGTACGCATTTAAAAATGGTTTTTCCATTGTCACCACTTGGCGATCTGGCAATACTCTATCTGGATGGTTTTTTAGGGTTTTAATGTAGCTAAAAATGTAATCCCATCGACCACAATTTAAACCAACAATGTGTTCTTTTAAGCTATATAGGATCTCATCCATTTCAAACACAGCAGGTAAGGTTTCAATCAGTACTGTTGCTTTAATCGTGCCTTGTTTTAAACCAAACTCACGCTCAGCAAAGGTAAATACATCACTCCACCACGCCGCTTCTTGGTAGGCTTGTAGTTTTGGCAGATAAAAATAAGGGCCACTGCCTTTTTTTAATGACGTCTGGTAGTTGTGATAAAAATAAAGTGCAAAATCAAACAGTGCTCCGGGAATAGCAACGCCATTAAACTGTACGTGCTTTTCAGGAAGATGTAGACCACGTACACGACAAATTAATACCGCAGGATCTTGCTTAAGCTGATATACCTTTTCAGTTTGAGGGTTGGTGTATTGGATCGTGCCATTCATCGCATCTCTTAGGTTTATTTGTCCGTTTAATACTGACTCCCATGATGGTGCGAGTGAATCTTCAAAATCAGCCATGAATACTTTTACATTCGCATTCAATGCATTAATTACCATTTTTCTGTCTGTTGGACCTGTAATCTCAACACGTCGGTCTTGAAGATCGCTCGGAATTCCTTGAATACTCCATTCAGACTCTCGGATTGAACGTGTTTCCGTTAAAAAATCGGGCAGTTGTCCTGCGTCTATTTTTCGCTGTCTTGCTTGACGTGTTTCTAAAAGCTCAGGAACTCGGTGGGCAAACTTTTCGACAAGATGGGTAAGAAAGCGAATCGCTCCTGCACTTAATACTTCATCAACTTGAGGAAGACTCGGCCCAATAATGGATAATTCTTGTTCTTTCGTCGTCATGGTATCTGTCATGGTCTGCGCCTCCGGCAAAATTACATTTGTAACTAAAAAACTACGAATCAGTATTCATGTTTCATCATATTTATCGTTCTTTCTGTTTACGTCTATTACATTCTCGAAAGAGAGAGTGAATTACAACCCCTACTAAAGGCTAATACCGCCTTGAAATTTCAATAAGATGTAGACATAAAACAGAAAGTTGAATTATGAGTAAATGCTCTATAAAGAGAATTGTCAAAGTTTAATTTTTACAAATTAGCAACATTAGCATTGAAAAATGATCTGTTATTTACGTATTAAAATTACATAAATTAAACTTGTAAAATTGAACATGTAAAATTCACAGTTTTAATTTCACAAAGAAAACAGCGGGATAGCATAAAAAATGGATTACACTCGAGCTTATTTAGAGAAGAGTAAAAAGAAAGTGGCGATATACAACAAGAAGAGAAGAAATAAACTGGTCAGATCTGCTTGGTAGGAAATATAGAAAAGTGAGAATTCGGTCACTAATTGTCCTATCATTCAAAAGTAGAAAGGCACCTATTTAAATCAATAAATAAATGCCTTAAGTACAAAAATAACATTATAAAATATGCTTAACAATATCAGCTAACTGATGAAAAGCCTGTAAACGAGAAGAGCTTGGGCGCCAAACTAAGCCAATAGCTCGCGACGCTTCTTGACCCGGAGGCTCAACCACAACAAGATTTTGGTTATCTAATAAACCATGTTTAATCGCCATTTGAGGAATAAAGGTAGTACCTAATCCATTTGCAACCATTTGAACTAAAGTATGCAGACTGGTTGCCGTAAATGGATTGATTTTTTCTTTTTTCGTCAATTTACATGCAGAGACAGCATGTTCCGTTAAACAGTGCTCTTTTTCTAATAAGAATACGTATTCATCTGGGAGATCATCATAATGAATCGGAGTGGAAATTGAGCGCACTTGATCTTTACTTATGACCATCTTAAACGGATCATGCCCTACAATTAGGCTCTCCATCCCACCGATATCAACAGGCAAAGCAAGAATAAGAACATCCAATTGACCTTGTCTCAACGCCGCTAATAAATTGGTTGTAGTGTCTTCTCTTAGTAATAGAGTCAGTTGTGGGTAGGTTTGATTCACTTCTTGAACTAAATCACACAACAAAAAAGGCGCAATGGTCGGAATGCAACCGACTCGAAGCTGCCCTTGCATCGCATCACCCTGACATAGCGACCCTAGCTCAATTAAATCTTGGCCTTTGGCTAATAGCTCTCGTCCTTGCTCGACCACTTTTTCACCAATAAGTGTAAACACGAGTGTCTTTTTATCTCGTTCATATAAAGGACAACCAATTAACTCTTCAAGATTTTGTATTCCTTTACTTAATGTTGATTGGCTGACAAAACACTTTTCTGCCGCGTCACCAAAATGGCGAGTCTCATGCAGGGTAGTAAAGTAGTGTAACTGTTTTAATGATGGCCATTTGTTCATCGTTTTTCTCGATTACATTAATCTATTTAATTCGCTTTTTTCAATCATACCTTTTGTACTATAGTTTGTCCTGTTGAAACGCAATGCCAAACATGAAGTTTGGGAAATCAAATTTTTAGGAGATTCAAAAATGGTACTAGTAGGTCGTCAAGCACCAGACTTTACTGCTGCAGCTGTTCTAGGTAATGGTGAAATCGTTGATAATTTCAACTTCAAAGAATTCACTAAAGGTAAGAAAGCGGTAGTATTTTTCTACCCTCTAGATTTCACTTTCGTTTGTCCTTCAGAGCTAATTGCTTTTGATAACCGTTTAGCTGATTTCCAAGCTAAAGGCGCAGAAGTAATCGGTATCTCTATCGATTCTCAATTCTCTCACAACGCATGGCGTAACACTGCTGTCGAAGATGGCGGTATTGGTCAAGTTAAGTACCCACTAGTTGCTGACGTTAAGCACGAAATCTGTAAAGCATACGATGTTGAGCATCCAGAAGCTGGTGTTGCTTTCCGTGGTTCTTTCCTAATCGATGCTGACGGTCTTGTTCGTCACCAAGTAGTTAACGATCTTCCACTAGGTCGTAACATCGACGAAATGCTACGTATGGTTGACGCATTAAACTTCCACGAGAAGAACGGTGAAGTTTGTCCTGCACAATGGGAAGAAGGTAAAGCAGGTATGGACGCATCTCCAAAAGGTGTTGCAGCATTCCTATCTGAACACGCTGACGACCTAAGCAAGTAATTGCTAACCTAGGGTATTTACATCAAATACTCTACTGCACCCAAGCTCAACGGTGCATGTGGCTAGAATATTAAAAGCGTATAAACGCAGTAGCCTAAAATCAGAAAGTTTGCCTAATATTAAAAGCCCTGAAGTTATATTCGGGGCTTTTTCTTTATTCTAGCGCGTAATTCTGACGATCTCTTCACACATCTAACGCTGAATATCCCTTACACTACTCTATTATCAATTATTCTTTCTACACACCATGTCTATTAAAATTGAAGTCTGTATCGATAACTTAGAATCACTGCATAATGCTATTAATGGCGGTGCGGATCGTATTGAATTATGCTCATCTCTTGCATTAGGTGGACTTACTCCCAGTTTTGGTTTCATGAAAAAAGCAGCGGCGATCTCTCCTATCCCGGTTTATGCCATGATCCGTCCTCGTCAAGGTGACTTCCTTTACGACAACGATGATATCTCTGCAATGATAGAGGATATTAATGCAGCTAAACTTGCCGGTTTACAAGGTGTGGTTTTTGGTGTGTTAAAGGCTAATGGCGATATTGATATGCCTCTCTCAGCACGGTTAATGAAAATCGCTAATGACAATGACTTAGGTGTAACTTTTCATCGCGCTGTTGATCAATGTTCTAATTATAAAAAAGCGATTGAGAACATTGTAGAGCTTGGATGTGAACGCATTCTGACCTCAGGTCTTGCAGCTAATGCCTACGATGGTATTAACGTTTTGACTGAAATGGTTAAATTAGCAAATGGGCGATTTGAAATATTAGCTGGTGCTGGTGTCACCGCTGCTAATGCAAAAGAAATTATAGAAAAGACCGGTGTAACTGAAATTCATTTATCTGGTAAATCAACTCGTCCAAGTAAAATGAAATTAGTATTGGATGGTGTAAAAATGGGCGCAGGGGATTTAGATGATTTTATTGTCCCTGTGACGGACTCTAAAAAAATTGATGCTGTAAGGCAACAGATTAGTTAATACGCTTTACTGTAATGACAAAAATGCCAGAGCTAATCACTCTGGCATTTTTACTATAAAATAACGATTTATTACTAAGGTTGGTATTATTTTGCTAATTGAACAGAGTTAACGTCTATCGTTGTCTCTGTCCACTCTTTATCTACTTCACCATGAATAACTAATTTCGTTTCTGGCGTTGCTTCAATACCGTTCCAATCTTTATGGTCGATCTCAATTCTTACTTCCCCCGTTGCATCTTTAAATTGATACTCTTCATTACCCAATGATGACGTAATGTAACCAGTCAATGTTACTGCTGCATCATCATCTGAATCTAAAGCAGCTCTAACTGTACTTACCGCTACTGAGCTAGGGCCAGTAAAGCCACCTTTTACCACTTGAGTATTTTCATTTGCGAAAGCTGTTGAAGATGCTAATACTAATGCGCTTGCTAGAATGATTTTTTTCATTTTATTTAGTCCTGAATTTATAATTAAATACTGATAACACTATATTAGAAGTAGTAAGCTGAACTCAACATGAACGAGGTAGAATTAGCAACGCTATCTGTTTGATAACTTGCTGAAGCACCTAACGCTAGGTTTGGGATCACCATGTACTCAATACCTACACTTGCAATACCGCCCCAAACGTCATCTTTTTGAGATTCACCGCC
>JAAGZR010000017.1 GCA_024206155.1 Aliivibrio sp. | reverse complement strand
CCTTGTACACACCGCCCGTCACACCATGGGAGTAGGTTGCACCAGAAGTAGCTAGTCTAACCTTCGGGGGGACGGTTACCACGGTGTGATTTATGACTGGGGTGAAGTCGTAACAAGGTAGCCCTAGGGGAACCTGGGGCTGGATCACCTCCTTAAACGATAAGAGTGTTTGCTCAGTTAAGTGCTCACACGAATTACTTGATCAGATTGTCTATTCCTTCACCGGAAGCTTTTTTAGGCCTGTAGCTCAGCTGGTTAGAGCGCTCGACTGATAATCGTGAGGTCGGCGGTTCAAGTCCGCCCAGGCCTACCACTATTCTCTATTTTAAGAGTAGGTAAAGTTTACTGGGGCTATAGCTCAGCTGGGAGAGCGCCTGCCTTGCACGCAGGAGGTCTGCGGTTCGATCCCGCATAGCTCCACCATTTTTCTTCTAAATCATAGTATTTAAATGAAAGTGGTTTATCCACGACGGAATACACACGCTTCCAATTTGGAATGCAGAAATAAAATTGCTCAAATCTGAGTTGTTTTATTTCTGATTTTCACAATCAGTAGCTCTTTAACAAGATGAAATAGCCAAGTTTTAAAATCACATAATACAGTCAGTGATGACTGATTATGATGTTCAATTTAAACTTGTTAAAACAAAACGGTTTTTCATAGGCTGATTCACACTGAGTACTCACAGTATTCATGGTGATAGATAGCCACAGTGAAAAACAACGATGTTTTTTCAAGCGTTTTAATCCGGCAATATCAAAACAGCATAGGCTGCTTAGTCGCGTCT
>JAAGZR010000219.1 GCA_024206155.1 Aliivibrio sp. | reverse complement strand
TTTAATAAATGTTTATGAATTGTCCAAAACTTTTTTGTTTAATTCTTCCATAGTTTCAGCAACTCTGCCCTCTTCCAGTGGCTCATAAGCCAGGTAATAACCTGCAGAAAAGGTCTGGTCTGGAGTAACGTGGTCAGATAGCAAGACCATGTATTCTACTCCATCAACTTCAACAATATCTTCTGATATCTCTGGTAAATCCCATGAGAAAGAACGTATGCATTCTCCGTCCTGGTACTCTTCTTCTTCACCAAATCCCTGCTCTTCTTCCCAAGTCCAGATAAAATCTGGTAGTTTCTTGGTTAGTAAATCAAGAACATCAAAGTTGAAAGGTGACCACGCTGTAGCAAAATGTAAAGTCCCTTGGACCTCATCATAGCTTTGGTCATAGCAACCCCACTTAGTACCCCAGTTTCTATAGCACCAGTCGTACCAGTTATCGTAGCCATACAAATCTTTCAATCTGTTTGACTCTTCTCTTGATATTGTTTCTGGTATACGCTGTGGACTTGTTGTTCCTGTCAATTCCTTAGGCATTGGGTTTACATATCCACAGATTCCGTATTCGGTTTTGGATATTTCTTTTAATACTTCACGACCTTTGTCTGTCGTAGCTTTGATTGTGTGATAAACGTGATTAGGCATTGTGATAAATTTTATAGTTAATAATTGCGTTTTTTAATTCATAAGCATTGTCTTGCTTTCGGTAGGAGTACTCATCTTCTATGAGTTCATCTGTCATCTGACCTCTTTCCATCTCTGGATAGTGGTCAATAGAATTTCCAAACCATTCGGCATACAAATTTTCAATTTCTTTATCTGAAAACTTTGAATAGTAATCATAGGCAGTGTCTTCCCATGTCTGTAATAAATCTTTGAACTTCATAATTAATTGCTTTTAAGTGATTGAATTTCTTCTTCTAGTTCTTTTATCCTAGACTCAAGTGCTTCAACTCTTGTATAGAGATAAGCCACCAGGTTTTCTTGTGCATTCATACCTCAGTAAGTTTAGTTAGGCGTTCCATCTTAACCTCATCTGAAAGTGTGTCCCAGTCATTAGGTGGTTGCCAGTCTGGAACAGCGTTACGCATTGTAGCAAACGCTATACGCTGTTTGTAAGCTACCTTGTCAGCCAAGGAGCTCTCTTCGTTTGTCATGTCCCCCAGGAGCATGAACATTTTCATCAAATCTATACTCATAATAAAATAAATTTAGTGGCTTTCGCCTGATTAAGAGAGTAGGAAAATTCCTACCCTTTCGACTACTCAAGTCTCATCAGTTAATCTGGTGGTATAAATCTGGCATGTCACTATAGTCCATGGTCTCTTTGCAGTGAGGACATTGAACGTCCTCATCATGTTGTGCTACGTTTAAGTCTAATAGCACTACATCGCCACAATTACCACAGGTGACTACGTTGTAGCCGTCTTCTTGCATTCTTCGTAAAATTGTATATTGCTCAGTCATAGTTCTGTAAAAAATTAGTTCTTACTTTTATTGTATCGCCCACAGAGGTGGTCGCAGGATTACAAAAGCAATAGTTCTTGTTTATGTAGCCCTTATCTGTCTCGTAATTAAAGGAGTTAACTACCAAGACTTTACACATGGTAGTTTCAGCTGTTGGAATTTCAAAAATCAAATCTGGGTCGGCTCTTAAGAGCAAGTCATCTTTAGTGTATTTCATAATTTTAAACTTAATTTGTACAAATATAAAACTTAATTTAGGCGTATGCAAATATACTATGCATGCATAGTAAATTTACTTCCAACCATTCTCTAATTTCATTCTCTTCCACCACGTTAGCTGTTGGTATTCTAATTCTGTGTAGATATGTACTCTGTTTTTCTGGTCTACGACTGCGTGAAGTCCAGTCGGTAGAATTTTGTGCTGTTTAATTTTCATAATAAAAAATTTAATGATTAAGACAGCCATGCAAATAGATTGCACAGCTGTTTCGGATACTGAATCCTCATCAGTTAATCTTAAGCGTACACGTGGCCATAAACTTTTAGTTTTTCTTTGGCTTCGTAGTACATGCGTAGGTATTTTATACGCATCTGAAGATGTTCAATATCCTCTATATCAAAGGCATCTTCTACAGGACTTTCGTCCAGGTCTTCTTGATATCCTCGAATATCATAGTAATTCCAGTCGTAATTCTCATCGTCTGGGTGTCCGTTGTTGAGGTTGAAGTAGTCCACTATCAACCTCTGTGCTTTGTGGTTTAATTTACTCATAGTTTTAAATTGTAAAGATTAAGACGGCTCTTTCGAGCCGTTTCGTCCTATGAGGACTCATCAGTTAATCTATTCCTCTTCGTCTTCTTCTTCACTAATCTCATCATACAATTCATCAATAGCATACTCAATCCAGTCGTACTCAAGGTCATCAACGTATATGATATACTCTTCTAAACCACCATAGTCTCTTATAACTTCTTCAAGGCGTTCACTTAGGTCGCTGTCGTAGTAGAAGACATCATCTGAAATGTTGATTTGTGAGTCTGGCTCATGTGCAATGAATACTTCGTATCCATCAGCAGTGCTCTCACTATAGATGGCGTAATCTGGCCTGTGAAAGTCCTCAATTAGTTTAAAATTGAAATGCTTTTGTACTTCTTTTAGTTTACTCTCGTAATTCATAATAATAGTTTTAAGATTAAGACGGCCAGAGGCCGTTTCGTCCTTCCAGGACTCATCAGTTAATCTCTTGTTGGGTAAATGTCTTCCCACCCATCTACTGAGTTTGGGTAAGCGTACTGCTTTGGCTCTTTGTATGGCTCTTGTTCGTATGGCTCTACCCAGAAATCTTGACCGAACATCTCTCCCCACCTTTCGATGCATTCCTGTGCTTCTTGCTGTGCTTCTTCTGGTGTTTTAAACCCATCTTGCTGTGTTACATTGAGACCAAACTCGTCCATCGTTACTACTTTGTACATTGTTTTCATAATTAATAGTTTTTAGTTAGATATGAATTAAGAGCCATCTGCTGAAATACAGTACCCTTGAATTCTTTTAATATTTGTATTGCTCCCTCGTCTTCCATAACTATTGAGGGGTTTACGCTGTGCTCATTGCAGAGCCAGATAAAATCTTTCTTTGTCATAATATTAAATTTTTAAGATTAAGACGCACCGAAGTGCGTTTCGGTCTATAAGACCTCGTCAGTTAACCTATGTGTTGTTCAAGTGCATCAAGCACATCATACATCATGTGCCTTTGTGTTGCATCATGAGTTACATTCTTCTCGATTAGCTTGTACATAAGAAGCCCTACATCTTTAGCACTCAAGTTATCGACTTTGTCTGACCATTCGAGGATGGTAAATTCAACCGATGAAGTCAGTTGTTCAATTTCTAGTTCTGTCATAATTTTAGTTTTTAAATATTCCAATTGTTTTGTACCCTCTGGACTCCATAAAGTCTATGTAGTTGTTGAGGTGTTGTTCGTCATTAAATTTTTTTGTTATAGTCTTGTACGTCTTGTACCAATGACTCTTCATAGATAGTGTTCGTGTTATCATAATTAATAGTTTTTAATAAATTTTACTACTGCATCGTATGTAGTGTTAATCTTACTGCCTATTGTTTCTATATGAAATAACTCTTCTATAGAATGGTCAGTATTGTGTTTTATTTTACATCTACTCTCGGTAATAATAAACTCAAAACCAAAGTTTTCAATCTTCTCAACCACTGGCATCAGCCAATCCCACGATACGTTGTAAGACAATTCGTGTTCTTCGTACCAAGTACCACTATTGTCCTCTCTGTGGTAGTAGTTTAGTAGTCCCGTATTGAATACCTCTGTAGGTAACTCCATAAATTCTGCTATTAGTTTATTGTCTTTTGCTTTCATTTTATTTGTTGTTTTTAAGATTAAGACGGCTCTTTCGAGCCGTTTCGTCCTATGAGGACTCATCAGTTAATCTTCCTGGTCTTCCGTCTGTGTGTAGAATTCTGCGTGCTCCTGGCAGTCACTACACAGGGAGTCACTCAACCACGATGGTGGTGCTCCACAACAATTGCTGTACCTGTTCATAACTCTATCTCTAAGTTCTCAAGCCCTTTGAGTAGTGCCTGTCTGTTCTTGTAGTCTGCTCTGTTCCATGCAGTCGCAAAGTCACCTCGTGCTACTGCTGACATAAAGCCACCAGTAGTCAACAGAAGAGCTCGCTTCTTTGCCAGGTCATTGTCTTCGTCCAGAAGACCAGAGGCTGTGCTCACACAAGAGCCGTTCTCTGAGTAGTTAGCAATAGCCACCAACATCGTGTAGTTTTTGTAGGTCACTCCTTCTGGAAGGTATCCATTAGAGAAACCACTTTTCAATTCAATTTTTGTAGTCATAATAATAATTTTAAGATTAAGATACCTGTAAGAGTCTCTGGGAGCTTTACTATGCGTAATCTCTTAGGCTTTTTGTTCGTCTCTCCTACAGGTATTTCGGTCTATCAGACCTCATCAGTTAATCTGTTGTTAGCTCCACGTTGTTTCAGATGGTGCACTTCCCATTTTTATGTGGGTTTTGATAAATTTTATAATTGCTTTCATTGTTGTTTTTAGTTTAGTTGTTTTCTATTCATCTGCATAACCAGAATTAAAAGCATCGCCAAGAAAGTTTAGCTTGTTAGGTATCATTACGTCGAAAGCTATGCCATATCTTATTTCTGTAAAATATTCTTTAGATTTTAATTCTTCTTCAATGTTAGCCATTTTGCAAGAATACTTCTTGTATTCTTCTTTGATAGATTGCTTGCACTCGGGCTTTAGCCTTTGCCATAAATTTAGTCGTTTTTGCATAATAATAAATTTTAAGATTAAGACGCCTCACGGCGTTTCGGTCTGTAAGACCTCATCAGTTAATCTTCGATGTCTCCCCAGATACCTTTCTGCTGTAGCGTACCAAGTATCTGGTGCATTTGTCCTTGAGTTTTGCCCTGGAAGTCACTTTCGCAAAGTGATAGGCAGTAAGCGATGATTTCCAGTTGTTCTTTCGTAAACTTCATAATTTCTAGTTTTCAATGGTGAATTCGTAATCTGTTCTCACAGATAGCATAAACTTGCCACCCATTTTCAAGATGTTACCCTGGGAGTCATATTCGGTGTACTCCTGGACGTATGGTCTTCCGTACTGGTCAAACTTGATTTCTGTTACTTGGTCTTGGTTGTAGTGATACAATGATAATTTGTTGAATTGCATAATAATAAATTTTAAGATTAAGACGCCTCACGGCGTTTCGTCCTTCCAGGACTCATCAGTTAACCTACAGGTCTGCCCACTTCTCGAGTTCTTCCCAGTCCTTCATGGCTTGTTTTTTATCTGTCACATCGGTTACCCTGGACAACATAGAGCCAATCTCATGAGCTACCTGGGGGTTTACACTGGAGATATACACTACCCTGTTGCCTTTCGAGTTCCATACACCGAAGCTCCAAGTTCCTATTCCGTACTTCATCAATTCTACTGGACATGAATACATGTGAAAATGCATTTTCACAGAAAACTCTGGTGTGCTTATCTGTAGTTTCCAGTTATAATCTGTGCACTCTTTCGTAACTTTGTGTGCTGTCTGAGAAAGCATTTTTTCTACGATTTTTACTTCTTCTCTGTTTTCAATCTGTTCTTGCGTTAATTTTTGCATGATATATAATTTAAAAGTTAGTCATCGGTATAGGTATTGCTCCTACTGGTCTGTCAATCAGATACCGATGTTTTTGTCGTACATTACAGGCACTGGCCTTACTTTTTCTCTCTATCTACAGATAGTTAATCGATTGGTTATCTCGAATAGTACCCTC
>JAAGZR010000218.1 GCA_024206155.1 Aliivibrio sp. | reverse complement strand
TTTTTTAATTACAAAGCGATTTTTTTGTAAAAAAACATCAAAGATATTGTGTTGAAGAGTTTCGAGTGATTTAATGTATGGATTGTGTAACAATTTGTTAATTGATTTCGTTTTTTTGTAGTTTGAACTATTATTTATTAATAAAAGATAAATTATGTTGCGATGTATATTTTCACATTTAATAATTTTTGTGATACGGAAACGAAAGGTTAAATTTGGTAATAAAAATAAGTTTAATGAACGAGTAACTAAAATAAGCAAAAAATGCGAAAGAGGGACGTGGTACGGTGATGACATCTCACATCTAATTAATCAATGATGAGGGCTGACCGTATAGAAAATTACGACTACTTGAAGTTGTATTAATAAATTACCGGAGTGACAAAAAATGGACATTAAGAAATCGCGGTTTGCTATTGCTGTTATCGTAGTTTCAATTATCATATTTGGCAGTGTTATTGCTTTTAACTTATTTGTGAAACATAAGATAAGTGTTACCTTGGCCAATCTGCCAACACCTGTTTATCCTGTTTCAGTTGAAAAACTTTCCCCACGTATTTGGCCGCAGCGTATTAGCGCTATTGGATTTATTGAACCTAATCAGGGAGCTAATATTTCGACCGAAATAGCGGGCATAATTAAAAGTATTGATTTTAAAAATGGCGCTACAGTTGAACGTAATCAAACATTACTTAGCTTAGATTCATCAGTACAACAAGCCCAACTAAAAACTCTTGAGGTGCAATTACCATCGATTAGAGATGATTATTTACGCTTAAAAAAGTTGTACAAAGATCGCTCAGTGTCAGAACAAAGTTTTGAGACAGCAGAATCAAAATATCAAGCGGCGCTCGCTAATATCGAAGAACTAAAAGCAGTGATTAAACAAAGAATTATAAAAGCACCATTTAATGGTGTTCTTGGTATTCGTAATGTTAATTTAGGCGAGTTTATTTCATCTGGAACCAGTATTGTTCGATTAGAAGATCTTTCTGTTATGCGTGTACGTTTTGGTGTTCCTCAAAGTAAAATTGGAAAAATTGATGTTGGTCAAAGCATATCCCTAACGGTAGAAACATTTCCTGACGAAGAATTTAAAGGTCGAATTAATGCCATTGAACCAACAGTGAGTAGCAATACTGGGCTGGTAATGGTTCAAGCTGAATTGCCAAATACCCAAAAGAACTTACGTAGTGGTATGTTTGCAGAAGTTAACATTGCTCTTAATAATTTAGATAAACAATTTGTTGTTCCTCAAACTGCGATTGCTTTTGCTTTGTATGGAAACTCGGTGTTTGTTATCCAAAAAGACGACAATGAAAAGGTAACTCGGGTTCGACTGGTTAATGTTGAGGTATTACAACGAGATAAAAATAACGCATTAATTAAAGGGGATTTAACGTTTGGTGAAGAGATTGTTACTGTAGGTATTTTGAATTTAGGTAATAACACGGAAGTGAATATTGTACCAAATCAAATTTCTGTTCCAACTTCAATGCCAAAATTATAAGGGGCATCCATGAGTTTTACAGATATATTTATACATCGTCCAGTCATGGCCGCTTCTCTAAGCGTGCTATTACTCATTCTTGGCCTCAATGCGATGAAGGATCTGCAAGTTAGGCAGTATCCAGAAATGACCAATACAGTAATCACTGTTAATACTCCCTACCCAGGTGCTGACGCTGAATTAATTGAAGGGTTTATCACTCAACCTCTTGAGCAAGCATTATCACAAGTTGATAATCTTGATTATATGACATCATCAAGTCAATTGGGATCATCAAGTATTGTTTTAAATATGATACTGAATACTAATCCTGAAGAGGCTTTAGCAAATGTATTATCACAAATTAACTCTGTTTCTAACCAGCTGCCAAGAGAAGCTTATAATCCATCCGTAACTTCTTCTACAGGGTCAAGCACCTCAATCATTTATCTTTCCTTCTACAGTCAGGATCTCGATTCAAGTCAAATAACAGATTATCTTGAGCGAGTTGTCAATCCACAGTTATCTACGGTTAACGGTGTATCAAACATACAAGTCATTGGCGGTACTCCATTTGCACTGCGTATTTGGCCTTATCCAGAAAAACTGGGTTTGTATGATATTTCGCCATCAGACCTTGTTAGTGTTTTACAAACAAATAACTATCAATCCGCAGTAGGTCAATTTAACAGTACTCTGACTATTTTGAACAGCACCATCAACAGTCAAGTTGATACTGTTGATGGATTAAAATCATTAGTGATTAAAAGCTTCAAAGGACAAACTATCCGACTGCAAGATGTCGCTGAAGTTTCTTTGAGTAAAAGTAGTGACTCAACACGAGCATTAGCAAATGGTAAAGAGGCTGTCATTATTGGTGTAAATGCCACTCCATCAGCAAATCCTCTTGATGTTGCCGCTGGAATAAAAGTGCAATATGAAGCAATGAAAAATAGTCTACCGCCGAATATTCAATCTAGTATTTTATACGACTCAACTCTAGCAATTACGGATTCGATTGATGAAGTGGTTAAAACAATTGCGGAAGCAGCCATAATTGTCATTGTCGTTATACTGCTTTTCTTAGGTTCTTTCCGTGCCGTAATTATCCCAATTATTACTATTCCGCTATCACTAATAGGTGTTATTGCAGTTATGCAGGTATTTGGATTTACCATAAATCTGATGACCCTTCTCGCAATGGTGTTAGCGATTGGCTTGGTTGTTGATGATGCTATCGTTGTGGTCGAGAATGTCGACAGACATATCAAAATGGGTACCAAACCTTTTAAAGCAGCAATTGAAGCAACAAGAGAAATTGCGGTTCCTGTTATTTCTATGACCATTACCCTCGCTGCGGTGTACGCTCCGATTGCGTTGATGGGCGGGGTAACCGGCTCTCTATTTAAAGAGTTTGCTCTTACTCTAGCGGGCTCTGTGGTGATTTCAGGATTTGTAGCACTAACGCTTTCACCGATGATGTGTTCGAAGATGCTGAAACCACACGCTAACCCAAGTAAGTTTGAAAGCACTGTTGATAATATACTAAATAAAGTCACGCGCTCTTACCATAAGCTGTTGCACTCAGTTCTTGATAATCGATCTGTGGTTTTATTATTTGCATTTATCGTATTGATCTCTTTACCGATCATCTTTAGCTTTATCCCTTCACAATTAGCTCCTGAAGAGGATCAAGGAGTGGTTGTGGTTATAGGAACTACGCCATCAACTTCGAACAATGACTATATTCAACAGAATATGGAATTAATTGCTCAAATCATTGGTAAGCAACCACAAGCTGAAGCTTCATTAGCGATGATTGGCGTCCCAACGACAAGTCAGGGTATGGCTATTGGACCGTTAGTTCCGTGGGATGAGCGAAAATTAAGTCAAAAAGAAATATCTAACAATATAAACAAAGAGGCAAAAAAATTATCGGGGATTAATGCGATAGCTTATCAAATGCCTTCACTGCCAGGTGCTTCTGGTGGTTTACCCATCCAATTTGTTATTACCAGTTCAGCCAGTTTTGAAACGCTATTTTCTATTGGCAGCAATGTACTAGCAAAAGCCAAAGCAAGTCCAAACTTTGTCTATACTGATATAAATTTGAAATATGATTCAGGATTAGTAAAGTTGAGTATTGATAGAGAAGCTGCCGGTGCTTATGGAGTAACAATGCAAGCTATTGGCCAAGCGCTAGGTAGCATGATGAGCGGTGGTTATATTAACCGAGTGAACATAGATGGACGATCTTATGAAGTTATCCCGCAAGTCGAGCGAATTTATCGTTCAAATCCGGACATGCTCAGCCAATATTATGTTACAGCTCAAAATGGAACCGCTATTCCACTCTCTAGCTTAGTGAGTTATGAAGTTGTTGGCCAGGCTAAATCTCTTCCCCACTTTAATCAGATGAATTCAATTTCTATTGATGCAGTTCCTGCCCCAGGAGTAGCAATGGGTGATGCGATTTCATTTTTTGAACAATTGGCAAAAACAGATTTGCCTCAAGGATTCAATTACACCTTTATGGGCGAGGCTCGACAATTTGTTGAAGAGGGTAATTCACTTTATATTACCTTTGCTCTGGCTATATCTATTATATTTCTTGTGTTAGCCAGTCAATTTGAAAGTCTACGAGATCCACTGGTAATTTTATTTACAGTGCCACTCGCAATTAGTGGTGCCTTAATTGCACTAGGCTGGACTCATGTTAGTGGTAGCACATCATTAAATATATATTCTCAGGTTGGGTTAATTACTTTAGTTGGGTTAATTACCAAGCATGGTATTTTAATTTGCGAAGTTGCAAAAGAGGAGCAAGTTGAAAAAGGAGCTAAAAAATTGGATGCCATCATTGAAGCGGCAACAATTCGTTTACGCCCTATCTTGATGACAACATCAGCGATGATAGCTGGATTAATGCCATTGCTATTTGCAACGGGGGCGGGTGCCGTATCTCGATATAACATTGGATTAGTTATTATTGCCGGTCTTGCGATAGGTACTCTATTCACATTATTTGTACTGCCAGTGATGTATACATACATTGCGAGTGAACATAACCTACAAGAAGGAAAAGAAAAAATCAGTAATGAAACCGCGGAAATATCAACAATAAAATAAGTTAAATATCTTTGGCAATAATAAGTATAGGTTTAGTTTGAATTTAATAATGACGCTTTATATTGAATTTTCTAAATAATTACAAAGTTTGAGTTACTTTTTAGGAGATAAAAATGGAATCAAAGAATGTACAGAATAAGAAAATAAGTGTCTTTGCTTTAGCAATGCTCAATATCGTTGCTGTAGTAAGTTTAAGAGGACTTCCTGCAGAAGCTGAATATGGCTTAAGCTCAATTTTTTACTATATCTTTGCTGCTATCGTTTTCTTAGTGCCTGTGTCACTCGTTGCCGCAGAACTTGCGACTGGTTGGTCAGAAAAAGGCGGTATTTTTAGGTGGGTTGGTGAAGCATTTGGTCCAAAGTTAGCCTTTTTAGCCGTATTTTTACTTTGGATTGAAGTTACGGTATGGTTCCCTACCGTGCTTACATTTGGTGCAGTATCGCTAGCTTATATAGGACCAGATCAACCTTGGGATCAATCATTATCCGAAAATAAGTTTTTTATATTAGCTGTGGTACTCGCTATTTATTGGTTTGCTACCTTCATTGGCCTAAAAGGAACAGAAGCATTTTCGAAAGTAGCCAAATGGGGTGGTGTAGTTGGTACGATCGTACCTGGTATCGTCTTAATTGTTTTAGGATTTGCTTATTTAGCAGCAGGTAACGTATCTCAAATACCACTGGCTTGGAACGATCTCGTACCTGATTTCTCGAACTTTAACAATGTCGTTTTAGCTGCAAGTATCTTCTTATTTTATGCTGGTATGGAGATGAATGCTATTCACGTCAAAGATGTTGAAAACCCTGGTAAGCAATACCCTATTGCTATAGCCATTTCTTCAATCGGTACAGTAGCTATATTTGTGCTTGGCACATTAGCTATTGCCTTTATTGTTCCACAAAAAGACATCAGTCTAACCCAAGGCCTTCTTGTTGCTTACAAAGATATGTTTGTATGGGCAGGTATTGGATGGGCTTCGCCTATAATTGCAATTTGTTTAGCATTTGGTGTACTAGCAGGTGTTGTAAGTTGGGTTGCAGGTCCTTCAAGTGCACTTCTTGTTGTCGCTAAAGGAGGATATTTACCTCGCTTTTGGCAAGAAACCAACTCAAATGGAATGGCATCTAATATTATGTTAGTACAAGCTGTCATTGTGACATTCTTGTCAGTAACATTTGTTGTTCTACCATCGGTTCAAGCAACGTATCAAATACTAAGTCAATTGACGGTTATTCTTTATCTTATTATGTACTTATTAATGTTTGCAACGGCTATTTATTTACGATATAGCCAGCCAAATCGTCCGAGAATATATAAGATCCCTGGGGGTAACCTTGGTATGTGGATTGTTGCAGGACTTGGGTTTATCGGATCATTAGTTGCGTTTTTATTTTCATTCATTCCGCCAGCACAGATCTCAGTAGGTAGCCCTACGATATTTGTTTCTATTCTTGTTGTGCTAACGCTAATATTTGTGTCAATTCCATTCATTATCTTTCGTATTCGCAAACCACACTGGAAGGATCCGAAAATTAATGACTTTGCGCCATTTACTTGGGAAATAGAAAATACTCACCCAGGTGTTGTCAATGATTCTGATACACATACTCACCATCTTCAACATAATAATAATGAGGCTAAGTAATGGATAAGAATCAATTAATTAATGCCATAAATACTGCTTATGAAAAGTTTAAGGACGTTCATGATGGTGAGAATGCTTCTTATATTCCCTTTTTGGCACAGGTTCCACCTGAGTTAACCGGTCTGTGTTTTGTCTCTGTAACTGGAGAAGTTCATACTGTTGGTGATGCTGATTATTCGTTCGCTATTGAATCAATTTCAAAAGTGATAACCTTGGCTCTCGCTCTAAAGCAGCATGGGGCTAAAGTAGTTCACGATAAAATTGGTGCTGATGCTACAGGGTTGCCTTTTAATTCTGTTATGGCACTAGAGCTACATAATGACAAGCCACTGAGTCCTTTGGTCAATGCTGGTGCTATGGCGACAACAAGTTTAATTAAAGCTGTTGGCGCTGAAGATAGATGGCAACAAATACTCTCTATGCAAAGTGCTATGGCTGGAAATCAGATTACGCTTTCTAAAGATGTAAATGACTCAGAGCAAACAACCAACACGCATAATAAGGCAATTGCGCTATTGTTGCAGTCATCAGGGTTTATGTACGCTGATCCATTTGAAGCTTGTGACGTTTATACCCGACAGTGCTCTACGCTGTATAATTGTGTTGAGCTTGCTACGACTGGTGCGTGTTTAGCTAATGGTGGCGTTAATCCTGTTTCAGGTGAAACTATTTTATCAGCCGATCTCGTTCCAAGGTTATTAGCTGAAATGATGACTGAAGGACTCTATGAGCGAAGTGGTGATTGGGCTTTTGAAGTTGGTTTACCAGGAAAAAGCGGTGTAGGTGGTGGGTTACTTACTGTTATTCCAAATGTAGGTGCACTTGCGGCATTCTCGCCTCCTTTGGATTTGGCTGGTAACAGTGTTCGTGGCCAACTAATGATTAAGTCGGTTGCCAACGATATGAATTGGAATTTATTTAATTCGATTGCTCATTAATAAATGAAACGACCCAATTAAAAAATCCAGCATTGCTGGATTTTTTTTCAAAAAAATGTAGATAAATTACAGAAATAAAGTGAATATTATATTTGATACAAAATAGCAGTTTAAATTACAGCTATGCCTCATCTTTTGGTGGGGTTTGTCACTATTGCCTTTCTAACGTCTTAAGCTAGAGTTACAATCATATTGAATGAAAGTAACTCTAGTCTATTAAAATAAAGCCACAATTTTTATTTACTACCTAATTACTTAATCGTCTTTCACTTCTTTTTTCGCTACTGCACTTACTTTTTTATTTTTATTCGATGCTTTTTGGCACTCAGCAACGATGTCGTCTATTTCTACAGGCTCTAATGCATCGATTTCTGTAATGTTATGAGCTGATACAATGTAGCCGATAGTAACAGGTACAAGACTATAATCTTGATCGATTAAACCAGCACACGTAATATCTTCGGGTGCTTTCATTTTTGAGCTGTCTGCTGCAACAGTTATAAAGGAAGTAGCTGCAATTATAGTACCAAGTAAAAGTGATTTTTTTAAGTCCATAAGTAACCTCGTATTAAGATGATTTTTATAATATGGTTTAAAACCATACCATTACCAAGTCTAGGCTACGTTAGCCACATTGCAAATTTAATTATTAAATTGAGTATTTTACTTAAATATCATCAGAGTTGCCGTATGGTTATTAAGTTTTATACTACACCGTATTCCAATACAAAGCCTAGCTAACGGAATTACCGATCAAATGAGGAATATTCAGGTGTTAGTTATCTTTGATAAGTTGCGGGGGAAGAATTTAAATTCTAGATCTGATATTTGTTTGCGGATCATATTTGCCAGATACAAAAAAGCCTCATCATATCTGACAAGGCTTCGTTGTGTTGGCGGAGCGGACGGGACTCGAACCCGCGACCCCCGGCGTGACAGGCCGGTATTCTAACCAACTGAACTACCGCTCCAATTTGTAAAACCCAGACTCTATCTGAATTTTCAAAAGTGGTGGAGGGATAGGGATTTGAACCCTAGAACCGCTATTAACGGTTGCCGGTTTTCAAGACCGGTGCTTTCGACCACTCAGCCATCCCTCCA
>JAAGZR010000217.1 GCA_024206155.1 Aliivibrio sp. | reverse complement strand
GTTTCAATGCGTTGAGTCATATCACCAGAAGTCAGTGATTCCAAAATACGTAGCATATTTGTTAATGGTGTGCGAACGGATGATGCAAGGTGATAACCAATAAAAGTAGCAAGTAGTGAAACGACAATACCTAATACAATCGCTTTATATACGCTTTGCTGGTAGATATCTTCAGCAATTTGCAATGATTGTTGTAAGTTTTGATTTGCTAATTCATTAAATGAGGTTAATAAAACAAGCGCGCTATCAATTTGGCGTGCCAGATTAGAGATATTGTTGTAAAGAGTATCGGTAGCATTTAGATAAGCAAAGTGTGTATTTAGGATGCCTTCTTTTTTACCGACTTCATTACTAAATTGATTAACTGATTTATCAAATGTTTCTTTTAATGTCGGTAACTGATTGACTAAACCACGATACGCGTAGTTCAAATGAGTAACGGCTTTTTTGTTTTTGTTAACGGCTTTTTTTACAAACTCAATATCGTTACTTGCTAGTGCGTCAGAGGTGATTAATTCTGCATCTTCTAGTTTTACAAAGTAACTTTTTGCCATCACTTTTACCGCAATGCTTTCTTGGTCGTTAACGTATTCCTTCATGCGAACACTTAATTCAGTGTAAAGGCGTTGAAAGTTACGTATTGATTTTTGTTTTTCATCTTCAGCAAGTAATAAAGCTTGGTAGTTGTCCATGGCTACTCTAGCTTCGGTGAAATACGCTTGCTGAATAGTAGCGAGCTCTGTGCGCTGTTGAACGCCGGTGTTTTTTTGTTCTGCTAAAGTTGCTAAGTGCTTAAAGGTTGACTTAAAGGTTTCTTCTGCTGAAGTGAATAGTTCTCTTGATTGTTGCATTTGAGAAGGGTCACGTGTCGTTAAAAAGTCTTTAAATGATTTGTCTGCAGCAAGAAGAGCAACACTAGTTTCGTTTGATAAACTCACTAAAGGTAATGAATCAGAAGAAACGGATTTCATTTGAGTGTTAATGTTACTCGTTCCATTGAGCATTAGTATAACCGTCGTTATGAACAAGATCACAATCAGTGAAAATCCTGCATACATTTGACGTACTACCGAACTATTCATGTTCTATCTCTCTTATATAGTAATTGTATTAAATCTGACACTAGAGTAACAAAAATGATAATAGCGTCTTAATATGGCGACAATGACTATTGATAGTATAATTATTTGTTATTTTATGGTGTGACAATACCTATAAAAACGACAATATTTTTGAGATGTAACTCTCAAAAAAAACATCTATTTTTTTGTTTTTAGGCGTACTTTGTATTGATCTTATGATTCAAGTGATTGTTTTCTAGAAATTTGTGACGCATACTAGAGTTAATAGTAAATAAAAACCCGAGTTTTATTGGAGAAGCTTCATGGCTGAAGAAACGATTTTTAGTAAAATTATTCGCAAAGAGATCCCAGCGGATGTGGTTTATCAAGATGATTTAGTTACTGCATTTCGTGATATTAACCCGCGTGCGCCGAGCCACGTATTGATTATTCCTAATAAGTTGATCCCGACAACAAATGACGTAGAAGCTGAAGATGAACTAGTCATGGGACGTTTGTTTACGGTCGCTAAGAAAATTGCGATTGAAGAGGGTATTGCCAAAGATGGTTACCGCTTAATTGTTAATTGTAATCCTCATGGTGGCCAAGAGGTATACCATATTCATATGCACCTTGTGGGCGGACGACCATTAGGTCCAATGCTACTAAGCTAATAGATCGCTAATACAAGGCTCCGATAGTTGGGGCCTTACTTTTTCAATCAAGAGCATTCTATTTTAATGACATCGATATTAAAAAAAACCATTGTATTGTCTTTTACTCTGCTAATGACAGGGTGTGCGAATCTGTCTGTCGGTAATTTGTTTAGCCATTATTCTGCGCAAACAGATGATACTTATCAGTTGGTTAAAAATGGTGATTCTAAACTTGCTTATAATGAAGAGCCTATTAAGATCGGCGGTCCTATTCTCGACAACTTAGAGCGTGGTCGAGTGGCTTTACTCAGTGAGCATTATACGGTCAGTAAATCTGATTTTGAAATCGCAGAGCAGGCGGTAAGAGTGCAAAGCGATCAAGCGGTTATTTCTGTTTCAGACTCTGCGAATCAAGTTGGCTCGCTAGTGACTAATGATAATTTAATTGAGTATAAGCCGGCGGATTATGAGCTCGGTTATTTGCACTTGTATCTTTCATTGAATTATTTAAAGAATAATGATTTAGACGGTGCTTTGGTTGAAGTTCGTAAAGCAAACTATATTCAAGAACAAGCAAAAAGAGATCGTGAGAAAGACTTACGTTCTGCAGAGAAAGAAGCAAAAAAACAAGGTGTAGATGCGAATGTCGGCGCGATTTTAGCTAATTATCCTAATGTGGGCGACAAGCTGGCAGCGGTGCAAAATGGCTATTTGTTCTACTACTCTGGCTTGTTATATGAAACGAACCGTAATTACAGCGATGCGTATATCGACTATAAAAGAGCCTTAGCGGTTGCACCAAATAATAAGACGGTTATTGACTCTGTGCAGCGTCTTGCTCTACGTCTTGGTATGCGTAATGACATCCGAATGCTAGAGCAGAAGTATGGTGAATATCAGGTTCCTAATCGAACAGATAGCCGTGTCATTATTATTGATGAACAAGGTATTTTGCCACAACTGTCTGATTGGCGATTACGATTACCAATGTGGGATAGCCAAGGTAACTTTGTTCAATACAATCTAGCTTTGCCTTATTATAAAACGACAAACCGTGAAGTTTTTACGCCACTTAAAGTGAATGATAAAGCGCTAAATTCAGATCCCGTAACTGATGTCACATTGATGGCTCGTAATGATCTTAATGAGCGTATTCCTGCAATGGCTATTCGACAGGCTTTACGTGTTGTTGCAAAAGATGAATTACGAAAAACATCGAGAAATACCAAAGAAGAAGAGTTAGCTAATGCAGTGTTAACTATCTTTAACACATTGACAGAGCAGCCAGATACGCGTAGTTGGCAAACATTGCCTAGCATTATTAGTGTGACGAGTAAAAATATTGAACCTGGTGAGAATCAAATTCAATATTTAGGGAATGAACTAGACTTTACAGTAAAAGAAGGTCATACCGTGGTGGTTTGGGTCTCTAGGCAAGGAAAAGCTGTCACATGGTGGCATAAACAGTTAGGAGAAATATAATGAAGAAATGGCTTATCGTATTGTTACTACCATTGGCATTAGCAGCGTGTAGTTCAAGTCAAACCGCTGGTATTAGCGTAGACAGCAGTACTCAGAAAGTATTGTTTGGCGATAATGTACTTGGGCATCGTTTATCGGTTGAACAGATAAGTACTCAAGACAACAATGGCTTAGTTCGAGGTATTGTGTCAGTTACAAGTAAATTCTCAGGGGATCAACAACTTCAATACCGTTTTTATTGGTATGATGCTCAAGGGCTAGAAGTGAATGGTTCTGATTCACCTTGGCGTACTTTTATTGTTCGTGGTTTAGATACAATGAGCATTCAAGGTGTGGCTATAAAGCCTGAAGCAACTCAATTCCGTGTTCAAATTCGTACATTAGAATAACTTTCTATAATTTAAGGTAGAAACCACTTACTAGAGGTAAATAAAATGAAAAAAAGTGTTGTTGCATTATTAGGCTTGGCTGTATTACTCGGTGGTTGTTCTAATAAAGTAAGTTACGGTGATGCTCAAGCGGTTGAAACAACAACGGTAGACTTTGGTTCAACGGATCTACAAAAGATTGCGGGTGAAATGACTGAAAGCATGCTGTCTTCTGGTGCTGTTGCTCAAATTACTCAAGGTAATCGTCCAATTGTTTTTGTTGAGAGCATTAAGAACAAAACAAGTGAGCATATTGATACTGAATCAGTAACGGATTCAATCAGTACTAAACTACTTAATTCTGGTAAGTTCCGTTTCGTTGATATGGATCGTGTAGAAGCGGTACGTTCACAACTTAACTTCCAAAACAACGATGAGTTAGTAAACCAAAATACAGCAATTCAGTTCGGTAAAATGGTTGGCGCTCAATACATGCTTTATGGCAACCTTTCTAGCATCGTGAAAAATGCAGGTAGCGACAAAGACGTATACTACAAAATGACAATGCGTTTAATGGATCTAGAAACTGGCCTTATCGAGTGGGCTGACGAAACTGAGATCCGTAAACAACAAGAGAAAAGCTTATTAGGTTGGTAATTACCCAACGTTAATTGATAGCTGAAGAAAGCCAGAGTAGGTGACTGCTCTGGCTTTTTTGTTTGTATAAACTTATTAATTTCTTGCAATCAAAGCTTGGGTAAATCTGACTAAAGGAGTATAAAGGTAGTAGATAAATCAAAGAGAGAAATGTCATGAAACTGAATAAGTTAGAAAACAAAAATCGTCGCATTCGTAAGAAATTATACTTAGGTGAATTTGCGATTCTTGGTTTTGAAGTAAGCTGCGCTACTGAATTTAAAGACTTTGACCAATACGATGCATTTGTTGATGATTTCATTGATTACATTAACAGCATTGACCTATGCTTTGGTGGCGGCGGCTTAGAGCTATTTGAAGGCTTTATCTGTTCAACTGAGCGTTACCGTTCAGCCACAGCAGACGAGCAACTTCTTGTGGCTAATTGGTTAGATAGCCGTCCTGAAGTAAATAAAGTAGAGCTTAGCGAATTGGTTGATGCTAACTACCTTTAATTTTGATTGTCGATAAATCAGAATGAAAAAATCCGCCTTTGTTGGCGGATTTTTTGTTTTTGAACTCTAAACTCTAGGTATGGATTATTTCTTTACACAAACTACGATAGCATTGCCTGAACCATCATTTAATGGTGTGATTTTTTCGTAATCATGCTCAAACATATGAACGTCAAAGTACGGTTCTAGCAAAGCTTTGAGCTGTTCAAAATCAACCGCAACCATTGGGTGCTTGTCGTCCCAAACCTCTGTTACACCATCCGTTGTTTTTTCTATTTTTAGCAATAGGTGTTGTTGCTCACCTTCGCCACAATAGTTCCAGCCTGATTGGAAGCTAAATTGGCTGCCTTCGTGTTCTGCCGGATGTTTTACAAATGAGCGATTGTCGATCTTGTTTCTTGCTACAGAGTTAAAGCAAAGTACGCCTTCGGGCTTTAACGCTGCATGAGCGCTTGCAATGCATTCAGACAGTTTTTCAATATTCGCATTATAATGAATTGAATAAAGAAAACAGGTAATTAAATCCAATGGTTCTTCAACCTTGAAATTACTCATGTCATGCAAAATAAACTCAGCTTCAGGGTTACGCTGTTGTGCAATATCAAGCATAGGTTGGTTTATGTCTAACCCTTTTGCTTGATATCCATAATTAATAAAATGTTTAACGTGCGGGCCTGTGCCACACGCTAAATCTAGATAATCTCTTCCTTGATTACCAAAGATTTGATGTATACGGCGAACAAAGTTACTTTGCTCTTGATAATCGATATCAGCACACATTAAATCGTAATAGCCAGATAAATCAGTATATAAAGCGTTAGAGGACATTATAGTCTATCCAAAATAACACCAGTCTACTTTAAGTGTTTGATTAACCGCTTATTTGGAAAGGTATGTAGTAAGTGCGCCAGATAAGGAACTGTATAATATAACCCTTAAAGAGACGCGTAGGGCGCGGATAATAATCCAATTTCTTAGGTTTGAATAGCGAAAATTATTAAGATTTTGAAATCAATTTTTAATGCAAATTAGAGACAGAATAAAAGCGCTTGATTAATTGTGATAAACTTTTATAAGTTTATGTTATTACAAGATTTATGGAGTGGATATGGATATTAATTTTGATGGATTTGGGTTAAATGTTGACAAAGTATCGTTATTGTCTGGCGGATTAACTAATGCCTGTTTAAAAGTCGAAGCGGAAGAAGGAACTTTTGTCTGGCGACCGGTATCTGAGCAAGCGAAAGTACTTGGGGCAAATAGAGACAAAGAACAAGTCATATTAACAGCATTACAGACCGTGTCTTTTGCTCCCTGTGTTTACGGTTCAAATGACGAGGGTTTATTGGTTGAATGGTTCAAGGGAGAAGTCATTGAGCTTGATAAAGCCAAAGACGTTGCGGTTGAACTATTGGTATCAGTTCATCAACTTGCTTTGGATGGGTTTAACGATGAAGTTAAAAATGATGTGATGAGCTTAAAATCACGTATTTTGAGTTATTGGTCATCATTAGAACCAGAAAACCAAACAAGTGAAATGCAAGTTTATGTTGATTACTTCTCTCAAGAAGAAGAACTGCCTTTATTTACTCCTTGTTTATGTCACTTCGACATTGGTGCTTATAATATTATTGTCAAAGAGAAAGGGTATGGTTTGATTGATTGGGAATACGCTTCTATCGGTGATCCTAGCCAAGACTTAGCAACCATGATCATTGCTAACCAGTT
>JAAGZR010000016.1 GCA_024206155.1 Aliivibrio sp. | reverse complement strand
ATTGAAAATCCAATCTATAAAAACAAATCTCTTTATTATATGAGTGGTTTAACGGAGGGAACTGAAACCATTGCTTGTTTTGTATTGTTCTGCCTTTTTCCAGCTCATTTTGCCATCATTGCTTATATTTATTCTTCTCTGTGCTGGATAACTACCTTTAATCGAATTTGGTCAGGATTCCACACACTAAAGGAAAGCGAAGAACGAGATAATATTAATGCCTAGTGCCTAGTCTAAAAGAAAAAAGCCACAGTAATAAAAAATCACTGTGGCTTTTATTTATCATTTACTTATTAAGGTTAGAGTAAGGGTTAATATTCATCTACGGCAAATAGCGTTTCCATATTTAAACCTTGTTGCGTCATGATTTCTCTTAATCGACGCAAACCTTCTACTTGGATCTGCCTTACTCGCTCACGCGTCAATCCTATCTCTTTACCGACCTGCTCTAACGTTGCCGTTTCATAGCCAAGCAGACCAAAGCGTCGAGCGACAACTTCTTTCTGCTTTGGATTAAGTTGTCCAAGCCAATCAACAAGAGAAGCATTTATGTTGTCTTTTTGGGTTTCCGACTCTGGATCACAATGTTTAGTATCAGGAATAATATCCAGAAGCGCTTTATCCGATTCACCACCAACCATAGAATCAACAGACGTAACTCGCTCATTAAGGCGTAACATACGGCTGACGTCACTCACTGGCTTATCGAGCTTTTCTGCAATTTCTTCAGGTGTCGGTTCATGGTCAAGTTTTTGTGACAACTCACGTGCTGCACGCAAGTAAACATTCAACTCCTTAACTACATGAATAGGCAAGCGAATAGTTCGCGTTTGATTCATAATCGCACGCTCAATCGTTTGACGGATCCACCATGTCGCATAAGTAGAAAAGCGGAAACCTCTTTCTGGGTCAAACTTTTCAACCGCACGAATTAGTCCAAGATTACCTTCTTCAACTAAGTCTAATAATGCCAAACCACGGTGATTGTATCGACGAGCAATTTTAACCACTAATCGAAGATTACTTTCAATCATTCGAGCTCGTGATGCTTCATCTCCTTTTAAGGCTAAGCGACTAAAATAAACTTCTTCTTCTGCTGTTAGTAGTGGAGAAAAGCCAATTTCACTTAAGTATAGTTGTGTTGCATCCATTACTTTTTGCGAACTGCTTACCTCAAGGCGTTCCGATTCATCCTCAATAATAACCTCATTGTCATTAATTGCCTCTAAATCGAACTCTTCAACTTCTTTAGTTACTGTATTGCTTTTACTCATAGCGCCTCCCCATGGCGAGCCAGCAAGACATTACAACTCAGCTATGTCATCCTTGTTACGGTAAATACCGTTGTGGATTTACCGATTTCCCTCTAAAACGGATCTCAAAATGCAAACGAACACTGCTCGTACTTGAGCTACCCATTGATGCGATTTTTTGTCCCGCAGCGATATTTTGACCTTCTTTAACAAAAAGAGATTCATTATGAGCATAAGCACTTAAGTAATCATCGTTATGTTTAATTATAATTAAATTGCCATAACCTCTTAGTGCATTACCCGCATAAACTACCGTTCCTTTTGCGGTTGAGATGACGTCTTGGCCTCGTTGACCTGCAATGTCGATCCCTTTATTACCTTGGTCTCCTGTTGAAAATTTAGCAATAACTCTTCCTTTTGTTGGCCATAACCAAGAGTCGACCTTTTCCGATTTTTTGTCTACCGGCTTTGGTTTAGGAGTCGGCTTTGGTGCTGGTTTCGCAACCGGCTTTGGCCTAGAAGATGTTATCAACTTGTTAGAATCAACATACTCCTTAGATTTCGGATTTTCAACCTTTTTTGTGCTTTCTTTTTGAACAGATGATATTTTATTGTTGCTTGTACTAACTGGCGTCGAACTACTGACTGGTTTATTACTAGCAATAGAAACTACAGCAATCGCTGATGCAGTGGGGGTTGGAGGACTGTTCTTTTTAGTCACTAAATGACCATCATCACCATAAGCAGGAGCAACATACTTAGGCCCCCACAATTTTATTTTTTGACCCGGATGAATCACATATGGCGCTTTAAGTTCATTATAAGCAATTAATTCTTTGACATCTTTATTAGTAACATAAGAGATAAAATACAGTGTATCTCCTTTTTCCACTCGATAAAAACTGCCTCGATAGCTACCACGTTCAGCGCCCCCGTAAGAGGAAGTATTCGTATTATTTACACTAGATACCGGAGCAGGACGATGCGGCCCCATAGAGCAACCCGAAAGTAATAAACTAAAAAGAGCAGCCATGAGCCACAAACGAAAGGGGATAAATATCATCTTATTCATTACTACTATGCTAATTCACCTGCAACTAATGGAACAAAGCGTACCTCTTCAATAGTTTCAGAGCTGAACTCATCACCATGTCGAAGAATAAGCAATAAATGTTGTGTTTCCTCACCGATAGGGATCACTAATCGCCCCCCATCTTTAAGTTGCCATAATAAGTCATTAGGAATGAACTCAGCAGCAGCGGTTACAATTATCGCATCAAATGGACCTTTGCTCACCCAGCCTTGCCAGCCATCACTATGCTTTGTTGATACATTATAAATATCTAGCTGCTTTAAAAGCCGTTTCGCGTTCCATTGTAATGATTTAATGCGCTCTACTGAGTTTACATGATCAAGTAATTGCGCCAATACCGCAGTCTGATAGCCCGATCCGGTCCCAATTTCAAGAACATTAGAATCACGTTGCAATGCAAGCAGCTCTGTCATTTTAGCGACAATATAAGGCTGGGAGATTGTCTGCCCTTCGCCAATAGGGAGCGCATTATTTTTATAAGCTTGATGAGCTAATGCTTCTGGAACAAAACGCTCTCGTGGTAAAGATCTAATCGCAGCCAGTACCAGCTCATTCTGAATGCCTTGTTGACGCAAAAATTGAACGAGCAATTCAGTACGCGCATTATTCATTATTTAGCACTCTCTATTGATAACCAATCCGCCATCATTCTTAAGGAGTCATGAGCAGTTAAATCGACCTGTAGCGGAGTAATTGACACTTGATTATGTTTAATGGCATAAAAATCAGTCCCTTTGCCTGCATCTTGTTTTTTACCAGGAGGGCCTAGCCAATAAATCGTTTCGCCACGAGGATCTGTTGCTTTAATCATACTTTCTGAATGATGTCTTGCACCTAAACGAGTCACTTCCCAAGACGTTATTTGTGCATAAGCACAATCGGGGACGTTAACGTTTAATACCCTCTCCGTTGTTAGCGGTTTTTCT
>JAAGZR010000216.1 GCA_024206155.1 Aliivibrio sp. | reverse complement strand
GGTGTAATTGGTATTCGTAACGTATACCTTGGTCAATATTTACAACCAAGTACTGACATCGTTCGTTTAGAAGACACAAGTATCATGCGTTTACGCTTTACTGTTCCTCAAACAGACATCTCACGCATCAATATTGGACAAGAAATCGATATTTCTATTGATTCTTACCCTGCCGATATCTTCAAAGGCTCAATTAGTGCTATTGAACCTGCCGTAAATATTCAAAGTGGTTTAATCGAAGTTCAAGCTGATATCCCTAATAACGGTGGAAAACTTCGTAGTGGTATGTTTGCTCGTGCTGAAATTATTCTACCTACATTAGAAAATCAAGTGGTAATTCCTCAAACTGCAATTACCTATACGCTTTATGGTGATAACGTTTATCTTGTCACTGAGAAAGATGGCGTAAAACGCGTTCAACAGCACGTTGTAAAAGTAGGTGAGCGTTCAGAAGCAATTGCTCATATTCTTGAAGGTGTTAAACCTGGCGATGTGGTTGTAACTACAGGTCAAGTTCGTTTAAGTAATGATGCGAAGGTTCGTATTGTAGAAAGCGACGCGACAACACCACCTGCTGAAACACCAATGCTGTAATCGGAGGAACTATGCGCTTTACTGATGTTTTTATTAAACGTCCAGTTTTAGCGGTATCGATCAGCTTTTTGATTGCTTTGCTTGGTATTCAAGCAATTTTCAAAATGCAGGTCCGTGAATACCCTGAAATGACGAATACCGTTGTAACGGTAACAACCAGCTATTACGGTGCGAGTGCTGACCTTATTCAAGGCTTCATAACTCAACCCTTAGAACAAGCGGTTGCCCAAGCAGATAATATTGACTTTATGACCTCACAATCTGTAATGGGACAATCAACCATTACGGTTACGATGAAGTTAAACACTGACCCAAATGCAGCCTTGTCTGATATTTTGGCTAAGACAAACTCTGTACGATCTCAACTACCAAAAGAGTCTGAAGATCCAACAGTAACCATGTCTACAGGGTCGACAACTTCTGTTCTTTATATTGGTTTTACAAGTGATGAGTTAGTATCAAGTCAGATTACCGATTACTTAGAGCGAGTTGTTAACCCTCAGCTATTTACTGTTAATGGTGTTTCAAAAGTAGATCTTTATGGTGGTATGAAGTACGCACTGCGTATCTGGCTAGACCCGGCACGTATGGCTGCTATTGATATGACGGCAACGGATGTTATGGGTGTTTTAAGTGCCAATAACTTTCAATCTGCTGCTGGTCAAGCTACGGGGGAATTTGTTCTTTATAACGGCAGTGCTGATACTCAAGTTTCTAATGTTGAAGAATTAGAAAATCTTGTTATTAGAACGAGTGATGGGGAAATTGTTCGCCTGAGCGATATCGCAAAAGTTTCTCTTGAAAAGAGCCATGACGTTTATCGTGCAAGTGCTAACGGACAAGAAGCCGTTGTTGCTGCGATAAATGCCGCTCCAAGTGCTAACCC
>JAAGZR010000215.1 GCA_024206155.1 Aliivibrio sp. | reverse complement strand
AGAAATCCCTGTTTATGAAGGCTTATTCTGTATGCTGACATTAGGCTCAAGAGGATTAAGCTCTGCGCCCCTACTGGCTGAGACCTTGGCATCACAGATCATGGGCGATCCAATACCATTACCAAACTCAGTGCTTGAAGGATTACATCCAGGGAGATTATGGGTGAGAAGATTGCTGAAAGGGAAGCCGTTGGATATTTAAGAGTTTAAAGCAGAGTTCAGATCGCTTCACTTAAAGAATTCAGAGGAGTTCTTTGTAAGTATACAACTAACAACACTAACCTCTGAATTCTGCTAGGGAGCTTGCGACCGATCTGAACTCTATAATTTACTTAATCGAATCAGCCAGGTGACTCACCGCTAACGCAAAATAATGCGAACGGTTCCAATCCATTAATACTTGGTAATTGTTGTAAACAAGGTACGCACGGCCGTCTTTATCATCTGGTTGCACCAACCATGCTTCGATATCTACATCAGGTAAGGCTTTACCTGTCAAACGGCGAACGCCTAACTCTTGCCATTGCGCCAGTGATTTACCTTGATCTTCAGATAAACCTTTTAGGCTTTCTGTATCTAATGATCCAGGTAACTGAACTTGACGACCCCACGTATAGGTATCATCCCAACCGACTTGTTTTAAATAGTTTGCAGCTGAAGCAAAGACATCCGCATGGGTAGTCCAAATGTCTTTACGACCATCATTATTACCATCAACCGCATAAGCTAAGAATGACGTTGGCATAAACTGACACTGACCCATAGCACCAGCCCACGACCCTTTCATATTTTCTGGGCTAATGTGTCCTTGCTGTAAAATCGTTAAGGCAGCCATGGTTTGTTTTTTGAAGAATTCTTCACGACGGCCGTCATAAGCTAATGTCGTCAATGCTTCAATCACATTATAACCACCGGTAAGCTTACCAAAGTTACTTTCAACGCCCCATAACGCAACAATAAAACGAGGTTGAACTCCATATTCATTACCAATTCGGGTCAATTCTTTATAGTGCTTTTGGTATAAATCATTCGCTTGTTTGATTTTCCATTTTGGCACAGCTCGTGGAATATACTCATCTAGCGTTAATTTTCTTTCTGGTTGATTACGATCTGATTTAACCGCTTTTTCTTTAAAAGCGATATCTTTAAATGCACGCTCAAGAATCGGTTCTGAAATGCCTATTTCTCTCGCTTCATTTTTTAATTCTACAATATAGTCCTGAAAGTCTCCTTCAGCTGTGCCCGCAGTTACTGACGTTGCCATTAATAAACTGACAATCCCTAGCAGTAATTTCTTCTTCATAGGTTATTTCTCATTTCTTTGTGCTTTCTCTTGCTTGTACTTCTCAAGCAGATTCTCTGGAGGCGGTGGTAACTGTAAAAAGAAGCCTTCATTTAGAATTGATGATTTTACTTTTTCTACGTCAACTGAAGCTAATGTTCTGCCTGCCAAATTTACGACCATTACCATGGTTGGCGTACCAAACATTGTCATTAATTCTTTCGGAACGGGAGTAAAGTCATCTTTTTTTGCAATATAAAGATAAGCACCTTGTTTCTTGGTACTTTTATAAACTGAACAGAACATTTTATAACCTATTTTTGATAGAATTGATCTTACTCTCAACTTCACACATACATTTAATGTCTATTTGATGAGAGCCTTACTAAAAAGTACACTTAAGACAATAAGATAACTTGCTGTACGCTTAAACTGACTATAACATGGTATCAGATTTGTGGTATTAAATTTATCAAGATACAGAATAGTATGACAAAAACAGCCGATTTAAAGGGCAGTAATTTCACCCTTTCAGTACTACATTTACCTAATGATGACGTAGCTTTGGCATTAAGTATGCTTGAGCAGAAAGTAGCTCAAGCACCCTCTTTTTTTGCTTCAGCGCCTGTCGTTGTCAATATTGAAAATGTATCGAATGAAATTAACTTTGTTGAGCTAAAATCTGGTGTCGAACGCACTGGGATGATTCCTGTTGGGATCACTGGTTGTAAAGATAAAGAAAAGCAGGCTCAGGCAACAGCAGCAGGGTTTGCTGTTATGACGTCATTTACACCTCAGCAAGTAACACAAAAAGCCAGTATGCAGCCAACTAAAGTGGTAAAAACACCTATTCGTTCAGGCCAGCAAGTGTATGCAAAAGATGCAGACCTTGTAATTTTAAATCACGTAAGTCCTGGTGCAGAAGTGATTGCAGATGGCAGTATACATATTCACGGCACATTACGTGGCAGAGCAATTGCTGGCGCGAGTGGTCAAACAGAGGCAAAAGTCTTCTGCAAAAACTTACAAGCTGAACTGATTTCCATTGCGGGTAATTATTGGTTAAGCGACCAAATTGACAAAGAGTATTGGCATCAAAATGTCATGATCACTATGGTTGAAGACCGTATTCAGATCGATACCCTAACGTTATAGCACAACTGAAAAGGAATAATAAAAATGGCACGTATTGTCGTTGTGACTTCAGGCAAAGGCGGTGTAGGTAAAACTACTTCTAGCTCTGCTATTGCATCCGGACTTGCTTTAGCTGGCAAAAAAACCGCGGTAATCGATTTTGATATAGGTTTGCGTAACCTTGACTTAATCATGGGCTGCGAACGTCGCGTTGTTTACGATTTTGTAAACGTAATCAATGGCGAAGCAACTCTGAACCAAGCATTAATCAAAGATAAGCGTGTGGGTAATTTATTTGTTCTACCCGCTTCTCAAACTCGTGATAAAGACGCACTAACAAAAGAAGGCGTTCGTCGAGTTCTTGATGAACTTATCGAAATGAATTTTGACTTCATTATTTGTGATTCTCCTGCGGGTATCGAAGCAGGTGCATTAATGGCACTGTACTTTGCTGATGAGGCAATTATTACGACGAACCCTGAAGTGTCTTCAGTTCGAGATTCAGACCGAATCTTAGGGATTTTAGATTCTAAATCACGTCGTTCAGAAGAGTCATTAGACCCAGTAAAGCAACATTTGCTACTTACTCGTTATTGCCCTGCTCGTGTAAATCAAGGCGAAATGTTAAGCGTAGAAGATGTTGAAGAAATCTTAAATATTCCACTACTGGGAGTTATTCCAGAGAGTCAATCAGTACTAAACGCATCAAATAAGGGTGTTCCTGTAATTTTTGATGAGGAGTCTAATGCTGGCGCTGCATACCAAGATGCGGTTGACCGTCTATTAGGCAAAGAAGTTTCATTCCGTTTCTTAGAAGAAGAGAAAAAAGGCATCTTTAAACGACTATTTGGAGGTTAAGCATGGCATTGCTTGAGTTTTTTAGGCCACAGAAAAAAGCCACTGCTAACATAGCTAAGGAAAGGCTACAGATCATCGTAGCAGAACGTCGTAATGGCGGACCTGCTCCATCCTATTTACCACAGCTAAAAGAAGATATTCTTAAAGTTATCAGTAAATATGTAAACGTAAGTCCTGATATGGTAACGGTTTCTCTTGAACAAAAAGAGGAAGATTTATCGGTATTAGAGTTAAACGTTACACTTCCTGAAGATGATCATTAACGTCTAAAAAAAATTCGATCTTGATAAAAAGGGTGACTATTAATAGTCACCCTTTTTTCTTAAGTGGGATTGGTATTACTGTTATTTTTCAAGTACTGCCATAAAGCCAGTTTCAAGTAAATCACCACGCCAACCATTCAATGCGTCAGGTTTTAGTTCTGGTGCGCTGTTCTTTTTCCACTTCCAAGATAATAACTGATTTAACTGCTTTTTAGAGGCTAAGAACTCCGGCATCAATCCTGATTTATCTGATGCTAGCTTCACTTCATCTTTCAATAATTTGAAGATCTGTTTATAACCAGGGTAGTCCATTAAACGAGTGATCTCTTTTGGGTATTCAACAGGGTTTAAATCATCTGCTAGATAAGAGAAACGCAATAGTTTTCCACCATGACGCTGCACCTCTCTTGGATCAAAACCTTCTTTTAACATTTGCTCTTTACTGCGAATATTAAAACGTGCCAATTTCCATAAACTCAATTCATGAACAACGAAGTTAACCGCGAGATCTCGTTTTCTTGCTTCTTCTAGACGCCATTTCGCTGCCATTTTTAACACAGCTAACTGCTTAGGATTTAACTGCCACGCATTTTTAATATCTAAATACGCTTTTTCTGCATCTGGCTGTTTTTCACGCTTTTTAACCGCAAGAGCTGATTCTTGATACGCTGCCGATTCCCATTGAGTTTTCGCTAATTCGGCTTGAAGTTTCTCAAACAATGGCAGTAAATAATGTACATCTGCTGCCGCATAGTCTAGT
>JAAGZR010000214.1 GCA_024206155.1 Aliivibrio sp. | reverse complement strand
TATGCCTGCAACAGCTGAATTAGCTAGTTTTCATCAGCTAACAGATACCGTAGCTATTCACGCTAGCGTTAACTGGACAGATTGGAGCAGCTTTGAAAAATTAGAAGCTGATTTCCATGATGGTAAAGCGCCAACAATGGTTAAAGAAGAGCATTGGGAAGATAACTACCGCATCGCGCTAGGTGGTACTTACCAACTAAACCATAAAGTCACCTTACGCTCTGGCATTGCTTACGATACCTCAGCGGTTAGCGATAAAAACCGTACTATCACGATTCCTGAGACGGATCGCACTTGGTTAAGTATTGGTGCTGGCTATGAGTGGTCACAAAATCTATCACTAGATGCCGGTTTTACTTATATTATTGCTAAAGATGCGCCTATCACAGAATCTCGTGGCTATGAGTCAGATAATGAAGCACAAGGTATTGCAGGTTCTTTCAACGGCGAAACAACTGGTAGCGTATGGCTACTAGGTGTTCAAGCGAACTACCGTTTCTAATCAGTACTGACTGACTACATAAAAATTGCATTGGGCCTCTTTACTGAGGCCTTTTTTATTTATAGCTGTATCTAACATTCAAAAACTAGACCTTGCCGATAAAAATCAGCACGCTACACTCAATTTATAGCGTTTTAAGCACCATTATTTGGAGCCATTTATTCATGACTTTCATTACGACACTTAAACAACAACCTATATTATTACTGCTTACGATTATTTATAGTGCTGTATTTTTATTCTCAGCTTTTGACCCAATATCACGCGCCGTTTGGGTTGCAGAGATATTGCCTGCATTATTAATCCTCGCTGGTATTTTTTATATGGCAACACGTTTTGAGTTTAGCAAAACCGCTTATATATTAATGTTTGTCTGGCTTACTCTTCATACTATCGGCTCAAAATACACCTTTGCTGATGTCCCTTTTGACTGGTTTAATAATTTAATTGGGTCTGAGCGTAATAACTTTGATCGCGTTGCTCATTTCTCTATTGGCTTTTATGCTTACCCTATTGCAGAATATTTAATTAAAACCAAGAAATGCTCTGCACCACTCGCGATGGCATTTGGTTTGTTTACATTAATGAGTATTGCGGCAGGCTATGAGATTATTGAGTGGTGGTACGCGGCAGTTGCCGGTGGTGAAGAAGGGATTGCGTTTTTAGGATCACAAGGTGATATTTGGGATGCTCAAAAAGATATGTTATGTGATACAGCGGGGGCATTAAGCGCTTTACTATTAATGACTTTCCAACGTAAACGCGGCTAGTTTCAGGTTTCAGGTTTCAGGTTTCAGGTTTCAGGAGAGGATAGTTCCTGAAACCTAAGATACTATTACCAATTCTTATTCGTCTATCTCATCGAGATAATCGTCAATATCACCTTCAGCTTCTAAATCAACGTCAGGCTCAATTTCTGCTTTAAAATCTTGGCGTTGCAAGTAAACATCTCGCGTTAATGCGTATGGATCTGGCGAGGCTTCTAACATTGGTTCTTGAGAGATCAACTGAACACGAGACTCCATTCCTTCTAAACCCCACTTTCCAAGACCTTGCCAGAAGTTTAAGTAAGAAAGAGGCATGTAAAAACCATCAACAAAATCCCCTGCTTCGCGTAAAGTCCAAGGGCCATAACCCGGTAACATAAAGTACGGTCCATTCCCCACACCATAATGACCAAGCGCATCACCAAAGGATTTACTGCCTGGTTTATTTATCTCAGCGGCACTGGCTATATCAATTAAGCCTACTAAACCTAATGTTGTATTTAACCAAAATCGATTAAAGTGCACCATGGCTACGCTGCCATTGCCCATGATTAAATTATTCACCATGCTCGATGGCTCATCTAGGTTAGCGAGGAAATTGGCTATCCCCATCCGAATTGGGCTTGGGGTGTATTCAGTATAACTAACCGAGACAGGACGCACTAAATACGGATCTAAAATATCGTAATTTAGCCTCCACATTTCTCGGTTAAATCCTTCTAACGGATCACCGCGATAAGAATCATCGTACTCCACCTCTACGACTTCTGTTGTTTCTACATCATTATTGTCTTGTTCTGGCGTTTGAGAGCAGCCTACAGTGAAAAACAATAACGAAAAAGATATCCCTATTCTCTTCAGCACAATACACCTTCGACTTGCTATTATAGTTAATTCAAAAAAAAGGGCAGAAGCTCAATGCCTCTACCCGTTGTAGTATGCCACTGGTTAAAAGAGATTAGTATTGCTTATCTATCTCAAGCGATACATTTTTTCCTAGCGTACTTACTGCACTTTCACCGTACCAGTCGCCGTCTTTTGTTGATACATTACCATCTTGATCGATGCGAGCTCGAACAATAAAGTTTGGCATATCAGACAATTTACGCTGCTCCACCATATTATTGTCATCTGACATCATGATGCTAAGAGGGAAACGGCTTAGTGGAATACGAGCCGCTGCCACAGGCATTGGTGAACCATCAGCAGGATGAATAGAAACAATCACGACACCTTGTGATGGCAATATCACATTACTGCCAAGGTTAATCGTAATAGGCACTTGCTTATCAAGATTCGCTTCAGGGTTCATCTTAGATTTTGCACGTTCAATACTACGAGTCAGCATTTCATAGCGAGAGTCATCAGGACCAATCAGCATTTGCATTGCTTTCCATGCAGATACTGCACCTTTATAGTCTTGACGCTCAAACGAACTGAACGCAAGTAGCGATAAAGCACGTAAATTGGTCGGGTCACCACGAAGTACTTGCTTAAGCATCTGCTTAGCTTGATCCGCTTTCGCGTCATCACCTGAAAGCATCAATGCTTGTGCATAGCCTAATTTGATATCAACATCTGTTGGTTTTAATTCATACGCTTTTTTCATTGCACCTACAGAGGTATCAATATCACGATTTGACATACCAATACGGCCTAACAAGAACCAGCCCATTGCATCATTAGGTTCATGGTGCAACTTGGTACGTAGTGCTAAAGTCAGGTTTGCCATTTCAGCATCACTTAACGCAACACCTTCTGGGTTCATTAATTGTTCGGAAAGCTCAGGTAAGCGTGCACTTACTTCTTGCCACTTTTCAACTTTATCTAAGCTGCCAAACTTAAAGTACAGCCCATAAGAAATGGCAATAAAGATAACGATTGAAGGCCAAATAAACATGCGCGCATTTAAGCTGTCTTGTTGTGCTTTCTCTGGTGCGGGAATATCATCTAGCAAAGATTGCTTTAGCTCTGTGATTAACTCATCTTGGTTATTCACAAGACCTTCGGCGTCTTCTTCTTTCAGTTCAGCTAAGCGATCTTTATAGAAGGCTTTGTTCAATTCATCTCGGCGTGCTTCATCATCTTGCGCTTTTGCTTTCCATAACGGAAGCGCGATAAATACAGCACCAACAAAAATTAGGGCTAAGGTCGAAATCCAAAAAAAAATCATTTGTTTACCTTCCCATCTTCATTTTTATTCTCATTTAATAAGGCGTTCAAGCGTTCTTCATGCTCGTTATCCCACACCTCTGACTTATCTTCTGCTACTGCTGTTGATTTACGGCTACGAAGCACGATAAAACCAAAGCCAAACACAAGCACAACTAGCGGACCTAGCCATAAAACTAATGTCCCTGCAGTTAGCGGTGGATCGTAAGTCACAAAATTACCGTAACGATCAATCATGTAATCAACAATTTCTTGGTCTGATTTGCCAGCTTTGGTCATTTCGTACACTTTATGGCGCATGTCTTGAGCAAGCTCTGCATTTGAATCAGCAATGTTATTGTTCTGACATTTAGGGCAACGTAATGTTTGACCTAGTTCTTTAAATTGCTGCTCTTGCTCTGGCGAATCAAACTTATATAAATCAATGGTTGCGTAACTTGCTTGCACAGCAAAAAAACTGAATGCGATAGCAGCAAAACTACGAAGTCCCCATTTGCGTAGGTGAGTCGTCATTATTTCGCCTCCGCAATCAGTTGATCATACATCGGCTTTAATACTTCATTCCAATTGCGATCATTAACATCGCCAACATGACGGTAGCGAACGATACCATTGCTGTCGATTAGGAAAGTTTCAGGTGCGCCGTATACACCTAAATCCATACCCAGCATGCCATCACCATCAAACAAAGTGATTAAATACGGGTTACCTAACTCAGTTAGCCATTGAATTGCACCGGCTCTATCGTCTTTGTAGTTCATACCGATAATCTTAACACCTTGAGTTGCAAGGGTATTAAGATACTGATGTTCGGCATAACACGTTGGACACCACGTTGCCCATACGTTCAGCAATAAAGGTTCCCCTTTAAAAATACTTTGATCGTACAGTTTTCCCGCTTGTGCTAAATCTTCTAAACGAAACTCAGGAACCGGCTTGCCAACTAAGACTGATTCTAGCTTTGTTGGGTCATCGCCATTTGAGTTGCGTGTTAACTGAGTAGCAAACACGACAACTAAAATTAAAAACAGTGCTAGAGGTGCAAATAAAAAGTTCTTATTCATAATTTAAGCTTCCTGTTTTTTATCTGTTTTACGAAAACGGTAGCGCTTATCAGATAATGCTAATATGCCACCAATTGCCATAAATAATGTACCAGCCCAGATCCAACGTACAAATGGTTTGTAGTAAATACGAACAGCCCATGAAAGATTATCATCCAAGCGCTCGCCCATTGCGATGTATAAATCACGAGTGAAACCACGATCAATCGCCGCTTCTGTCATCATTGAGCCTGCCGTTTGGTAAAAACGTTTTTCAGCATGAAGGGTATTAATTGCCTTACCATCTAACGTGATATCAAAATCAGCAGTGTAGCCATCGTAGTTAGGACCATCAGTATCACGAACACCTGCAAAGTAAAATTGGTAACCGTTCATTTCAATGTGTTCACCTGGTGCTAAACGTACATCTTTTTCGATGCTGTAGTTTTGTACCATGGCAATACCGATAATACTTACGGCTAGACCAATGTGCGCGAACATCATTGCCCAGTGGCTGCGACCTAGTTTGGTTATACCAACAGAGAATGAATGACGATGAGTTGCACGCTCGTACAATTCAAAACCGTGTAAAATCACAATCCAAATAGACATCATCCAACCTAGGTATGGCATGAATTGGAATCTATCTGCAAAGATAACCATGAAGATTGCGGCTAGTGGGATGGTAATCGCACCTGTGATCACCATGCGTTTTGCTAAGTGACTTAAATTATCACGTTTCCAACGGATCAGAGGACCGATACCCATTAAGAAAGCAAATGGGATCATTAACCATGCAAACAGCATATCAAAGAACGGTGCACCGATAGAAACCGATCCTAAACCAAGTTGTTTATGTACTAGCGGTAATAGCGTACCAACAAGAACGACAACTAAGGCTGTCATTAACAAAATGTTATTAGCTAATAACGCATTTTCACGTGAGAACAATGAGAAGTTACCACGAACTCGTACTGATGCGCCTTTTAGTGCGAACAGCAGTAATGAACCACCGATCACCATGACTAGGAAGCCAAGAATGAACATGCCTCGTGCAGGATCAGAAGCAAAGGCGTGAACCGATACTAAGATACCTGAACGCACTAGGAATGTACCTAATAAACTTAATGAGAAAGCTAAAATCGCCAGCAATACTGTCCACGCTTTAAAGGTGCCACGTTTCTCTGTTACCGCTAATGAGTGCATTAGTGCGGTACCAGCAAGCCAAGGCATGAATGATGCATTTTCTACTGGATCCCAGAACCACCAGCCACCCCAGCCAAGTTCATAATATGCCCACCATGAACCTAGAGAGATACCTACCGTTAAGAATGACCATGCTGCGATTGTCCAAGGGCGAGACCAACGAGCCCAAGCCGTATCTAAACGACCAGCCATTAAGGATGCGATAGCAAAAGAGAACGCTACAGAGAAACCAACATAACCCATGTATAGCATTGGTGGGTGAATGATTAGACCTGGATCTTGAAGAAGCGGGTTCAAATCACGACCATCAATTGGGAAGAATGGCAAAGTACGTAAGAATGGGTTTGACGTTAGAATAATGAAAAGTAGGAAACCGACATTAATCCACCCCATTACTGCTAATACTCGTGCAATCGATTCTTGTGGCATACCACGACTGAATGTTGCAACAGCCACAGTCCAACCAGCTTGGATAAGAACCCAAAGCAATAAAGATCCTTCGTGAGCACCCCAAACGGCGGTTAAACGGTAATACCAAGGAAGTAAGCTGTTTGAGTTACTTGCTACATATTGCAGAGTGAAATCGTTAATGTAGAAGGCCCACATTAAGATCCCAAATGATAAGCCAAGGAGTAAAAACATTCCCCATGACAATGGTCTTGCACTTTGCATTAATGCTTTATTACCACGGCTCACACCATATATTGGTAATATACTCAATAGGATTGAAAGCCCTAGAGAAGCAATTAAGGCAAAATGACCGAGTTCTGCGATCATTGATCTGTTCCTTGTTTTTGTTGTTCTGTGTATTGAAGTGGTTCATGCGTTTTCTTCATTGCTTCTGCAACTTCTGGTGGCATGTACTCTTCATCATGTTTAGCCAATACTTCATGAGCCTTAATCGTTGTTGCGTCGACAAGAACACCTTGTGCAACAATGCCTTGGCCTTCACGGAATAAATCCGGAAGAATACCGTTATAAGTAACCGTAACTTCTGGACCAACATCAGCAACCTTGAATGACACTTCTAATGAATCACTGTCACGTTGTACTGAACCTGCGACAACCATACCACCGATACGAAGGCGCTGACCAACCTCTGGCTTTGTTCCATCAGGCTTGCCATTAACCAATTCTGTTGGTGTATAGAATAAATCCATATTTTGATTTAATGCGTAAATCATTAAACCAACGGTTGCACTAACTCCAAAGAATAGAGCAAGGATCAATCCTAGGCGCTTTTTACGTCTTGGATTCATAGTGTGTTCTCCATAGTTTTTGCTTTTTTAATTCGTTCTTCTCGTGCCATTTTTTGTTCTATCTCTTTTAGCAATTGACGACGCTTACCTAAGCTAGAGAATAAAATCCAAAATAAGGAGAGAAAAGTGGCACCAAAGGCACCCCATACATAAACGGCATAACCGCCCATGGCTAAAAAATCACTGAAAGTATCAAAATGCATAACAATAATTCCCTTCTCTCGTTATTTAAACGCAGTCGATTTTGGTTCTACTAACGCTCTAACCCAAGGACGGTGACTCTCTTTTGCTAAAATTTCATTTCTAAAACGGATAAGAGTCACAGAACCAAAGAAAGTTGCAAAACCAATGATATTTAATAACAAAGGCCACAACATATCGGCAGAAATAGAAGGTTTATCAAACTTTGTAATACTTGCGCCTTGATGAAGGGTGTTCCACCACTCTACTGAGAAGTGAATAATTGGCAGGTTTATCACACCAACAATAGCAAGGATACCTGCGGCGCGAGCTGCTGTACGTTGATCATCAAATGCGTTATATAGCGCCATTACACCTAGGTATAAGAATAGAAGAATAAGTTCTGACGTTAAACGTGCATCCCATACCCACCATGCACCCCACATTGGTTTACCCCAAACGGCACCGGTTAGTAAAGCAATGAACGTGAATACAGCACCAATCGGCGCCATTGCCGCTGCTGCCATGTCTGACAGTTTCAATTGCCAAACTAGACCAATAAATGCCGCAATTGCCATCGACATATACGCACCCATCGATAGAATTGCAGAAGGGACATGTATGTAGATAATTCTAAAACTATCACCCTGCTGATAATCAGAAGGAGCGAATGCCAATCCCCATACAGTACCTACGGTTAAACTGATGATTGAGATCACCGCAAACCACGGCAATAGCGTGGTGCTTAATTGATACGCTTTCTCTGGTTTAGCGTAAGGGTGAAGCCATTTCCACATTGGTTTATCTCACTTACTCAAATATAAAATTATAATTATGATTTATTGAACACTCACTCGCAGTGCCGAACTAATGGCAAATGGAGTCAATGTTGCGGAGCCCATAAAAAGAGCACCTAAAATTGCTAGTTGACCATTATAAGCCATGCCGAGGCCAGCAGCATCAATTGCTGATGTTGCAAAAATTAGAACTGGGATATATAACGGTAAAATAAGAAGACTAAGCAGCACTCCACCTTTTTGTAATCCAACCGTTAACGCCACTCCAACAGCACCAAGAAAACTTAACGTTGGCGTCCCAAGCAATAATGTGAATACGATAGCCAGCCAAGAATTAAAATCCAAAGACAACAATATGGCAAGCAATGGACTAATAATGATTAATGGTAGACCTGTTAGTACCCAATGGGCAAAGACTTTAGCTAAAACTAATACCGACAAAGGGGTTGGCATTAACATCATCTGCTCTAATGAACCATCAGAAAAATCATCTCGAAATAATCGCTCTAAAGAAAGTAATGCCGATAATAAAGCGGCTACCCACACAATACCTGCTGCAATACGCGCTAGTAGTTCTGGTTCAGGACCAATGCTTAATGGAAATAAGGTAATTACGATAATAAAAAACCACAAAGGGTTAAGAATATCCGCTTTACGACGAAAGGCGATTAGTAGCTCACGTCGAATAATTGTTGTCATTGAAGAAAGCATCTATTCACCTAACCTAATTTTTTTGAGTTCATTACTATCTGTAAATAGATCTTGGTGCGTGGTAAGTAAAACAATGCCCCCTTGTTTAGCGTGATCCATAAATAGCTGTTCAAGCACTTTAACCCCTTGTTTATCAATCGCAGTCAGAGGCTCGTCTAAAATCCATAGTTTTTGTTTACTCAACCAAAGTCTTGCTAAAGCAACTCGACGCTGCTGACCTGCAGATAATTGCCCGGCTACAACATCTTCACGCCCAGCTAACCCCACTCTTGCTAACGCATCCCAAATTGCACTTTCGTCGTATTGGTTATGCATAGATTGATAAAAAGTGAGGTTTTCAAATGCAGTTAACTCACGCTTAACGCCGGTATGATGACCTAAAAAAAGCAAATCGGTATGAAATTCTTCACGATTTTTCTTTATAGATTCACCCTTCCAATAGATCTCGCCTTCATCCGCATAACCTAAACCTGCAATAATGCGAAGTAAGGTTGTTTTACCCGCACCATTTTGCCCTTCTATCTGAATTAACTCACCATCTGAGATAGTAAAACTCAAGTGTTCAAATAGAACGCGTTCATCTCGAATACAGGTAACGTTACGAATTTCTAGCATAAGTGTCTATTGTTGAAAATATTAGGGGCATTCTAGCACAGCAAAAACAGGGAAACTTAGATATAAAACAAATCTATTTAGATAGATAAGTAAATAAGTATGTCCGATCGTTTCACTTTATCAATTCCTTTATATTTGTATGGGTATCAATAAGTTGCTTCGTAGAAAAACAACATACCACTTAATGATTAGTCGATTTAAAATTACAGCCCATCATACTATGAGGTGAATAAAAAAAGCCCCTCAATGAGGAGCTTTTATGTGTTCTGCAATTAGAAAGCCGTTATTCTTCGTCTTCTAATCGTAATGGTGGAATAGAGCCTTTACCTGCTGCTATTTTTGCTTGTAAAGACATCATTAACTCGGCTTCTGCTTTAGGCAACTCACACTCTTCCATCAACTCATTGATCCCTGCGCCCAACTGAACCAATTTGTTGGCTCTTGAATACAAACGGCTATCCGCATCTGTATTTTCTAGTTCATTTAAACGCTCATCAAAATGTTGACTTGACTGAGTCATATCCGCTACTTTTTGTCCCAAATTGATTGAGCCAGTACGGAATTCAACAAATTGCCTTTGTAGCTTTTGTTGCTCATCTTGAAGTTGTTTGTTTTGCGCCTGAGCTTGAGTTAATTGTAATTCTAACTGCTTGTTTTTACGGTTTAATAAAACATAAACCACAAGCACTAGGATCATTGCTGTAGCTGCAAATAGCTCTGAGAGCTGAGTTAAAATATCAACCATTATAGGCTTGCCATGTCATCCCATTCGTCTTCAGACAAAAGTTTGTTAAGGTCAACCAAGATAAGTAACTTGCCGTCACGGTTGCTAACGCCTTGGATGAACTTAGCGCTTTCTTCCGTACCAACACTTGGCGTTGTATCAATTTCTGATGAACGTAAGTATACAACTTCCGCCACGCTATCAACAAGAATACCGATAACTTGACGCTCAGATTCAATCACAATAATACGTGTATTGTCTGTAATTTCACCTTGCATTAAGCCAAAACGTGCACGAGTATCAATAACTGTGACTACATTACCACGAAGGTTGATGATACCTATAACGTAATCTGGCGCGCCCGGAACGGGTGCAATTTCGGTATGACGTAATACTTCACGAACTTGCATTACATTGATTCCGTAAGTTTCTTCTTCTAGTTGAAACGTTACCCACTGTAATACTTCGTCATTTACTTGATCTTTACGGATCTCTACTTCATTAACCTGAGACATTTTATTTCCTCGTACTCTTAGAGTTATTTTACTCTATTCCCTTAATATCCAAACCGGCATTAAGCATCGCAATCATTGCCTCAACATGGATCAAGGCACACATCTTCTCTTTTACCATTCCTGATAACCACGGACGTTTTCCTGCCGTTTCTCGCCAACGAATTCGATCACTGGTAAGGGTTTCAGTTCCAGCTAGCGCATCACACGCTAAACCCCATTTGCTTTCACCAAGCATAACAAGGTATTGATAATCTTCTTTATAGCTTTCATCTTTGATACTTTGCGGCATTACCCACTTTGCAGTATCAAGTGCATCAATTTTCATTTCTCGATTTGTTTGCAAACCAAGATACCAATCCGGACGACCAATTAGGTGACTTAATTCGGTAATTTGGTGAATACCGCCTAATTGTGCTAGTGGTACAGCAAACATAACTCCCATCACTTCAAAAAAGAGGACTTGAAATTCATCTTGATACTCTGCCTTTTCCCAATCCAGACCACTTGGTGGTGGCGCTTTTACTGCTTGTTTTTTTAACTGGATTTCAGTAGCGTCTTCATTAACGGCAGTTGGTTCTATTTCTTCAATCTGAGGTTCAGAAGAAGGGGGAATCTTCACTTTATCTGAAATATCCCACGCTGATAAATCGAGAGCGTCTTCAACTTCCTCTTTAATAATCGAGTCGGTTTCAATATCTGAAGAAACAACGAGAACGTCTTGAGTTTCGGTTTCAGCTTTTTCGATGGCTGGTTCGATTCTCATTGATTTTGTTTCTACATCATCAATAATCAGGGCGTCAATTTCAACTTGCGCTTCTAATTGTGAGTTTTCTAATTGACTTAATAATCGTTGAACGTCCTCTAATTGAGGTAATTCAAACGGGTAAGCGTCATTATAATCCTCTACTGATGAGAACTGTGGTTGATATTGAGGCTCTGGTGTGTCGATGGTTACTGACTCTGAGTGCCAATAAATAGGCTCTGGCTCTGGCTCTGGCTCTGGCTCTGGCTCTGGCTCTGCCATAATGCTATCTTCAGCGTCATGCTCAAGTTCAATAGCTTCTTCATCTAACAGTGATGAGAAATAATCATCAAGTGCTTCTTCACTGGTAAATGTTTTAAAGCCAGCCATTAAGCTAATCTCTCTAGATAATTCAATAACGTTTTATATGCAAAAACACCACGGCTATTTGGTGAAACAAATGACGGCGGCATTCTTTTTAAACTTGCGTCTCTAAACTTTGTATCAATTGGAACTGCGGATGCCCACACTTGATCTGAATAGGTCGACTTTAGATCCATTAAGGTTTGTAATGACGCGTTAGTACGCTTATCGTACATAGTTGGAATAATAGTAACATCAAAACGAGAAGGCTTATTTCTTTGCATTATCGTTAAGGTTCGCATCATTCGCTCTAGCCCTTTCATGGCTAGAAATTCTGTTTGAACTGGGATCAGTATTCGAGTACTTGCTGCTAATGCATTAACCATCATTACCCCTAATATAGGAGGGCAATCAATCAATACATAGTCATATTCATCTTTTAATGCCGCCAATGCTCTTTTTAGTACTAACCCCATCCCACTACGGTTACCCATCACGCGGTCAAGAGTGGCTAGTGACATATGGGCGGGAATGATGTCTAACCCAGGAATGTCACTTTTTAATACAAACGGAGAAACGGTGGCTTTATTAATTGTCGACAGTTGAAATAATTCAAATAAGCTGCAAGGCAAGTCATCAGAGTCATAACCAAGATAAGTAGTTAAAGAACCATGCGGATCAGTATCCACCACTAGGATACGCTTACCTCGCTGATTCAATAAACCAGCTAATGTAATCGTTGTTGTTGTTTTACCAACACCACCTTTCTGGTTCGCGATGCTCCAGACAACCATTATACTTTCCTATTTCAATCCAACTTCTACGAGCATTCTTTCTGCTACGCGTTCTATGGGTAAACTTTCTGACGATAAGCCTGCTTTATCAATTGCTTGAGGCATGCCATAGACAACACAACTTTGCTCATCTTGAGACCAAATAGTTGCGCCTGCTGCTTTGAGCATTCGGCAACCTTCACGACCATCAGCACCCATACCGGTCAGGATCATAGAAAGTACTTTATCACCATATACCTTAGCGGCAGAGCCAAAGGTAACATCAACACAAGGTTTATAGTTCATGCGCTCGCCACCGTCTAAAATCTTCAAGCGAGAAGATCCTGGACGACCATCAACCATCATTTGTAAACCACCCGGAGCAAGATAAGCACAACCTGGCTTTAATACATCACCATCCTCTGCTTCTTTCACTTGGATTTTACACAAATTATTTAAACGAGCCGCAAATGCTGCAGTAAATGTTGCAGGCATATGCTGAACTAAAATAATCGGATGCGGGTAATTAGCAGGGATTGCCGTTAATATCTTTTGTAATGCAACAGGACCTCCCGTTGAAGTACCGATTGCGGTTAACTGATATTTTTTACCGGTTGCCTTAAAGCGCTGCGCCACTGCTACCGGTGCAACAGATACACTTTTAGCAGGCGCTACCGATGATGCTGTAGCACGAGCAGTAGGACGAACTGTTGAGGTTGTCGTTTGCGTTGTCTGCGTTGTCACAGATGGACGACGCATAAACAATTTTTTACGAGCAATTTCAGCAATACGTTTTTGCAATAAACTAACGGCTTCATCTCTATTACGAGCGATGTCTTCAAATTTCTTAGGTAAGAAGTCCAAAGCACCTGCGTCTAATGCATCCAATGTTGCTTTTGCACCGTCATGGGTAAGAGAAGAAAACATCAAGGTTGGCGTTGGACAAGCCTTCATGATTTCTCTTACTGCTGAGATGCCGTCCATAACAGGCATCTCAATATCCATAGTAATGACATCTGGTTTCAATAATTTTGCTTTTTCTACCGCTTCTTTACCATTAACCGCCACGTCGATAACTTCAAGACGAGGATCGGCATTAATGATTTCACTTACTCTGCGACGAAAAAAACTAGAATCATCTACAACTAATACTTTTATTGCCATGTCTATCCTTGTGCATTAACGCATGCGAACAGCGTAACGCTTAAGCAAATTTGGAACATCAAGGATCAATGCAATATGACCATCAGAAGTAATGGTTGCACCCGCCATTCCTGGCGTGCCTTGCAATAATTCATCAAGTGGCTTAATAACGACTTCTTCTTGACCAATTAAAGTATCTACAACAAAACCAACTCGTTGAGCGCCTAATTGAATAATCACGACATGCCCTAATCCTTGACGTTCTGTTTGACGAGAACCTGGAACTAACCAATCTTGTAAGTAGAATAATGGAATCGACTTTTCACGAACAATTGTCGTTAATTGACCATCAACTATGTTTGTTTTCGATAGATCAAGATGGAAAATCTCATTTACACTTGCTAATGGTAAGGCAAATGGTTGATTAGCAACGCCAACCATCAAGGTCGGTAATATGGCTAACGTTAGTGGCACTTTAATGACAATTTTAGTGCCTTCACCCATATTTGAGTCGATATCGATTGAACCATTTAACTGATTAATCGCTGTTTTCACAACGTCCATGCCAACACCACGACCAGAAATATCAGAGATTTCAGTCTTAGTAGAAAAGCCTGGTGCAAAAATCAAGTTATAACACTCTTTATTAGTTAAACGAGATGCTGCATCGTTATCCATTAGGCCACGATTTACCGCGATACCACGAAGTTTATCTGCATCCATACCGCCACCATCATCGATGATGCTAAGTAGAATATGATCTCCTTCTTGAGAGGCAGACAAAATCACTTTACCTGTACGTTCTTTACCTGACTTCTCACGTACATCAGGCATTTCAATACCATGGTCCACAGAGTTACGCACTAAGTGAATCAATGGATCAGCAAGCGCTTCAACCAAGTTTTTATCTAAATCTGTTTCTTCACCGCGCATTTCTAGCACGATGTCTTTTTTCAGTGTACGCGCTAAATCACGTACAACTCGTGGGAAACGACCAAATACTTTCTTGATCGGTTGCATACGAGTTTTCATTACTGCGCCTTGAATATCAGCAGTAACGACATCAAGATTTGAAACCGCTTTTGACATTTCTTCGTCATTGCTATTCAAACCTAAACTTACTAAACGGTTACGAACAAGAACTAACTCACCTACCATATTCATAATATTATCAAGCGTTGATGTATCAACACGAACCGTGCTTTCGGCTTGAGGTTTAGACTGTGGTTTAGTAGGTGCTTTTGCTGCAGGTTTTGCTTCTGGAGCTTGTGTTCTTGTTGGTGCAGGAGCAGTCGTTCGCGTTGGCGCTTCTTGCACTACAGATGTAGGCGTCGCTGGAGCCATTGCTGCCGCTGTTTTTACTGCTTGATCAAGTTCTTCATCTGTTGGTCCTTTACCTGAACCATGCAGTTGATCTAACAGTTTTTCAAACTCGTCATCACTCATAAGATCAGCATCACCAGCCAATACTTGATCAACAGATTGAGCATTAGCAGTTGGTGCTACAGGTGTTGGTGATGTCGTTGAATTGGTTGGACTTTTACCCGAGCCATGAAGATCATCAAGCAGACGTTCAAATTCATCATCAGTAATATCTCCATCAGCAGCAGTGTCTATTGCCGGAGTCACTGGTGCCGAAAAAGTATTTGATGGTGCTGCACCTTTGCCATGCAATTCATCTAATAATTTTTCAAATTCATCTTCAGTAATATCATCTACCGAATCATGAATATTGCTTTCAACAACAGGCTCTTGAGGAATGACAGCTTCAACAACTGGAACCGCTACTTCTACTTCTATCGCTGCCGAAGCTATCTCACCTTCGGTTTCAGGTTTGCTTAAATGATGAAGCAGATCCAACAATCGTTGTTCAGCAGGTTCTACTGTTTCACCATTTTGAACTGCGTTGAACATTACGTTTACACTATCAAGAGTTTCTAAAATGGTGTCCATTAGCTCAGAAGTAACTTTACGCTTACCCGTTCTAAGAATATCGAACACATTTTCAGCACCATGACATGCATCAACAAGTTCTGTTAATGAAAGGAAGCCTGCGCCCCCTTTTACAGTATGGAAACCACGGAAAATAGCATTTAATAAATCAGAATCATCAGGACGTTGTTCTAATTCAACTAACTGTTCAGAAAGTAGCTCAAGAATTTCTCCTGCTTCAATTAAGAAATCTTGCAGGATGTCTTCATCCATTTCAAAGCTCATAATATTCCTCTAAAATCCTAGACTGGCTAATAGGTCATCAACGTCATCTTGAGATGCAACGGCATCTTCACGTTCATGTGGGTTTAAAATAGGACCTTCAGCTTGAGAAGGTTTATTAAGTTCGTCTTGTTCACCAAGACGCTCTTCTACTTTAAACAAAGTCAAAATATCAACCAATCGGTCTTCAACTTCTTGAACTAACGTAATTACTCGTTTAATAATTTGACCGGTAAGGTCTTGAAAATCTTGTGCCATCAAGATGTTAGTCAGCTCATTACGTAGTTCTGAGCTATTCCCTTCAACTTGAGTAAGTAGACCATCAATGTTGTGACATAACGTTTTGAATTGAGTAAGCTCAATTCTGCCTTTCATTAAGCTGTTCCATTGAGGACGTACTTGAAGTAGCCCTTCATGCAACTCGTCAGCAATAGGAAATGAACGGTCAACAGCATCCATTGTTTTATTAGCGGCCATTTCAGTCTTATCAATTACATATTGCAAACGATCACGTGCATCTGGGATCTCATCATTAGCGATAGCTATGACTCGGTGATCAAGCTTAAAACTCTTTAATGACTCATGAAGATCACGAGTTAAAGAACCAATCTCTTGAAGCATCTGAGGTTCACTAGCAACTGCTAATGAAGCAACAATTTGATTCGCTTCTTCTTGCTTGCCTGCTTCTAATAAAACAACAAGCTCTTTGGCATCAGTTAATGAAATCATCTTATTGCTAATCCTTTACCGCGCAATATTTACTTATAAACGTTCAAAAATTTTGTCTAATTTTTCTTTTAATGTTGCAGCCGTAAATGGCTTAACAATGTATCCATTTACACCAGCTTGAGCGGCTTCAATGATCTGCTCACGTTTTGCTTCAGCAGTGATCATTAATACTGGTAAATGTTTTAATTCGTCATCGGCACGAATCGTTTTTAGCAAATCGATCCCTTGCATTCCTGGCATGTTCCAATCGGTTACAACAAAATCAAAACCACCTTTTTTAAGTAATGGTAATGCTGTTAAACCATCATCCGCTTCTTGGGTGTTATTAAAACCTAGGTCACGTAATAAGTTTTTTACAATACGGCGCATTGTTGAGAAGTCGTCAACAATAAGGATCTTCATGTTTTTATTCAAAATCGCCTCCAGTGAGGGCAAAGTAACGGGATTTAATTATTCTACTGTCCAAGTTGATAACTTGGCCCGTAGTCGTTGCATTGATTGACTGTGTATTTGGCTGACGCGAGACTCGCTAACACCAATAACTGCACCAATTTCTTTTAGGTTTAACTCTTCATCGTAGTAAAGAGATAAAACCAGAGCTTCTCTTTCAGGAAGTGTTTTAATCGCTTCCACCAGAGCAACTCTGAAGTGTTCGTCGGCAACACCTTGAAATGGAATATTATCATCAGCTTGTTCTTCTGTTGTGATTACATCATCCGAGACGCCTAAATCTTCCATGCCAACTAGTTTACCGCAATTTACATCATTAAGTATCTGATAATACTGTTCTAAGGGTAGTTCTAGATGTTCTGCTATCTCTTTATCGGTCGGATCACGAGAAAGTTTAGCTTCAAGCTCTTTAATTGCTGAATTTATCATCCGACTATTTTTATGAACAGAGCGAGGAACCCAGTCACCTCGTCGGATTTCATCCAACATTGAGCCTCGAATTCGGATACCAGCGTAAGTTTCAAAACTTGCACCTTTGCTGCCGTCATAATTTTGCTGCGCCTCTAACAGACCGATCATACCAGACTGAATAAGGTCATCCACTAACACGCTTGCTGGCAATCTTGCCATTAAGTGGTGAGCAATACGTTTTACTAAATCAGAATAACGCTCTATGAATGCTTTCTGGCTATTCACATTGCCTTTATGATCGTAAGTTAAGCCATCAGACATAGTCGTCCTCTACTTCACTTCTCTTTTCAGTTCGTAGTAATTTCTCAACAAAAAATTCTAAATGACCACTTGCCGCTTTTGGTACCGGCCAAGTCACCACTTTGTTTGCTAACGATTTCATCGCAAGTGCAGCAGGTGAGCGAGGGTAAGCCTCAACAACCACTCTCTGTTTTCTAACAGATAATCTGACTTTTTCATCAAGCGGTATACACGCCACCAACTCCATATTTGCAGATAAAAAACGATCAGTTACTAACGTTAATTTAGCAAACAGTTCGCGGCCTTCTCGGTAACTTCTTACCATATTCGCAACCACTTTAAAGCGCTGTACGTTATGTTCACGACTTAACAGCTTAATGAGAGCATAAGCATCGGTAATAGAGGTAGGCTCGTCACAAACAACCACAAGTACATCTTGTGCTGCGCGCGCGAAGCTAGTTACCATATCCGATATACCAGCAGCTGTATCAATCAATAATATGTCAATATCTTCTTCTAAGCTACTAAAAGCACGGATAAGCCCTGCATGCTGTGCTGGACTAAGTTCTGCCATCGATTTAGCACCTGAAGTAGCAGGAATAAGTTTTACGCCGTATGGACCTTCAACAATGATATCAGCTAACTCGCACTCACCATCTAAAACATGACCTAAATTTTTATTTGTGCGAATACCTAGCATTATATCAATATTAGCTAAGCCTAAATCGCCATCCAACACCATCACTTTCTTTCCCTGTTGAGCAAGTGATAGCGCTAAATTTAGCGTTACGTTTGTTTTACCTACGCCGCCTTTACCTCCCGTTACTGCTACTACTTTTGTCTCTGTCGGTTGAGTAAGTCGTCGTAATCCACTAGCCTGATCGTATATATTATTATCAATCATAAGTTGTCTGCCTCTGGCATGTCGCTATTCCAGAAATGAGGGTCCTTTTCCGTCGATTTTTCTAGTAATTCATTCGCTTTTGCTACTAAGTATTTAGGTTGAGCCAAAACAATGTCTTCAGGTACACGCTGTCCATTTGCAATGTAAGCTATTGGTAAGCCATTTTCTATTGTTACGCTGATTAATTCACCTAAACTTAGTGATTCATCAATCTTGCTTAAAATACAACCCGATAATGGGATACGTTTAAAGTGATCAATGGTCTCTTGCAGTACTTGGCGCTGTGCCGTCGCTGGCATCACTAAATAGCTGCTGATCTGAGAGCCACTGTTTTCCATTAATGTATCAAGTTGTTCGGTTAGTCGTACATCTCGCTGTCCCATACCTGCAGTATCAACTAACACTAAACGACGATTACGTAATTGATATAGTACCGATGCCAATTCATCAGCATCTTTTGCGATACGTACAGGACAACCCATGATACGACCATAAATAGCCAATTGTTCTTGAGCACCAATACGGAAAGTATCCGTTGTAACTAAAGCGACTTGGTCTGGTCCGTATTCCATTGCGGCTCTTGCTGCTAACTTAGCAATAGTGGTTGTTTTACCAACACCGGTAGGACCAAGAAGCGCCACAATTCCACCACGAGATAAAGTATCTACTTTTGCTGTCGGGATTTGCTCTGCAAGTAATTTTAATAGTGCTGACCATGCGTCTTTTGATGGAGTATTTTCTGGAATGTAACAAGCTAATTGATCTGCAAGCTCCGCTGATAAACCCATTCTTTCTAGACGTTTAATTAACATTGCGCGTAATGGTTCACGTCGTTCGACTTCTTGCCACATCAAGCCTGATACTTGATGCTCTAAAAGACGACGAATAGACGACATTTCTGAGCGCATATGTTCTAAATCTTCATTAGGTTCATTTGATGAACGACGACCTTTTTCATAACGTGAAGGATCTAATCGAGGTTGAACTCGGTCTTCTTGACCTTTTATAGGATCATCAGAAATAAGATGCGCTAAATTTGGATTGTTTTGAATCGCACGAGTCATCTCTGATGTATCAAGTTTTGCTGAAGAGCGATTTAATGAACCATATGAATGAGAATTCGTATTGGTTGGTTGAGATTGAGCTTGCCCTTGAAACTTCGACTGACGTTTCAATAATGCAGCTAAGCTATCTTCTTCTCTCTCTGCTTTTACTGGCTCAGCATCAGCTGAGGTATCATTTGAACCGTATTGTTTAATCATGTTTGCAAAACGTCGTGTCATCGAACCCTTGCCTACATTCACTTTATCTTCTGCTATTTGACGAGGAGATGGTGCTGAATATGATGATGCACTCGGATCAATCGCGGCTACGATTTCAATACCGCCGGTTACTTTTTTATTTGACATAATGACTGCATCTACGCCTAGTTCTTCTTTTACTTGAACTAGAGCTGAACGCATGTCTTTTGCAAAAAATCGTTTAATTTTCAATATCGTATTCCTGCGCTAATAAGTCGACGCGATTAGTTTCCAACAGCTTGAACAATTCTAATTTGCTTCTCATCTGGAATTTCTTGATAAGAAAGCACACGTAAGTTAGGAATCGTATTCTTAACAAACTTAGCCAGCGTTGAACGTAATACGCCTGAAGTCAATAAGACTGCAGCCTCTCCTTTTAACTCCTGTTCTTGAGTTGCTAAAGTTAAAGAAGCTTGTAAACGTTCAGCTAGGCCTGGTTCAATACCTGTGGTCTCGCCACCTGATGCCTGCATTGTTTGATGCAATATTTGTTCCAATTCAGGAATCAATGTAATTACAGGCATCTCAGCCTCTATCCCATTGATTTCTTGTACAATTAATCGTTTCAGTGAAATTCGAACAGCCGCCGTCAAAATGTCAGGTTCTTGACTTTTTGGCGCATATTCCGACAATGTTTGAACTATAGTACGAATATCACGCACTGGAATCGCTTCATTTAATAAATTTTGAAGCACTTTAACAACGGCACCTAATGGTAGCTGATCTGGGACTAACCCCTCTACTAGTTTAGGTGAGCTTTGTGAAAGTAGCTCTAACAGATTCTGAACTTCTTCATGGCCAAGTAATTGCGCAGCATTATTTGTCAGTAATTGGCTTAAGTGCGTT